>QGUO01000033.1 GCA_003242495.1 Pseudomonadota bacterium
CGTGTGCCCCTCGCGGGGGAAACTCGCGTTCGTGGCCGGTGGCGCGGGCGCGGCCAGGGCCCCCGCGCGCTCCGGCAGGAGGCGCAGCCGGACGGGGGGCTGGGATTTCCAGGCCTCTTCCACTTCCTCTGGCGGACGATAGCGGGAGGCGTCGTCGGCGGTGGTGTGATCGCTCAGCCGGTAGCTGAGCGCTTCCACGACGGTCGGGCCGCCGCCGGCTCGCGCCGTGGCGAGTGCCTGCGATACACAGGCGCGCACGGCGATCACGTCGTTGCCGTCGACCTGGATGCCGGGAATGCCCGCGGCGAATGCCTTTTGCGCCAGGGTCTGCGCCGCGGTCTGCTCGGCGAGCGGCACGGAGATCGCCCACTGGTTGTTGGTGATCACGAATACCACCGGCAGGCGGCGCGCCCCGGCGAGATTGATCGCCTCGTAGAATGCGCCTTCCGAAGTGCCGCCGTCGCCGATGTAGGCGAGCGCGCAACGCGGCTCATTGCGGAGCTTGAAAGCCATGGCTGCACCGGCGGCGTGCAGCGTCTGCGAGGCGATGGGCACGCACCAGGGAAAATCGTGACGCGACGTGGCGAAGTCGTTGCCGCGCTCGTCGCCGCCCCAATAAAGCAGTACGTCGACCATGCGCACGCCACGCCAGAACAGCGTGCCGATCTCACGATACACCATCGCCACGCAATCCTCCGGGCGCAGCGCCGCGGCCACACCGACATGCGTCGCTTCCTGCCCGAGGCAAGGCGCGTACGTGCCGAGCTTGCCGGTGCGCTGCAGGTTGATGGCCTTGGCGTCGAAGATGCGCGCGCGGAGCATCGCGGCGAACATTTTCAGGAGCTCATCGTCATCCTCGGCGAAGGTCGGCAGCTTGCCGACCGGCCGCCCCTGCGGATCCAGATGCCGCAGGTACTGGACTTGAAACTCCGCAACTGTTCTCACCCGGTCGGTCTCCTCGCTGCGCCCGCCGAAATCGAAGCGGGCGGTCGAATCGCGGAATTATACCGGAGCCGGGCGCGCCTCGCGGAAGTCGTTGTGCCGCCGTAAGCGCGGAACCACATGTATACATTTAGCGCGCCGGACCATCGTGCGGCAGTGCATCGCTCCGGGCGCGCGACGTTGACAAGCTCGACACATGCTGACCTCGTCGCGCGGTGCGGCCGTGCCTGCGTGCAGGCGCAACCATCGCGCGTTTCGGCGAGCCGCGTCGGCGCCCTTACCGGAGCGGCGCGAGCGCCTGCTCGCCGCCCAGCTGCGTCATCTGCGCGAGGATCCAGCGCTGGCGCGAGCGCACGTACGGCGAGGGAGCGTCGGCGCGCAAGCGTTTCGGGCTCGGCAGCACGGCAGCGAGCAGCGCGGCTTCGTGCGCGGTCAGGCGCGCCGCGGGCTTGCCGAAGAAGCGCTCGCTCGCGGCGCCAGTGCCGTAAATACCGCTGCCGAACTCCGCGATGTTGAGATAGACCTCGAGGATGCGGCGCTTCGGCCAGAGCGTCTCGATGAGCACGGTGAAATAGGCTTCGAGCGCCTTGCGCGGCCAGGTCGACTGCGGCCACAGGAACAGGTTCTTGGCGACCTGCTGCGAGATCGTGCTGGCGCCGCGCAGGCGCCTGCCGCGGCGGCGCTCGTCGAGGGCGCTCTTGATCGAGTCGAGGTCGAATCCGCGGTGCGTGGCGAACTTCTGGTCCTCCGCGGCGAGGGCGGCCACCTTCATCTGCCAGGGCAACTCGTCCCAGGGGACCCAGGTGTGCGCCGGGCGGCTCGTCTCGCCGGCGCGCCAGGCCAGCACGCGTTCGCGCACCATGAACGCCGAAGTCGGCGGATCCATCCAGCGCAACGCCAGCACCGGCATCGTGGTCAGCGCCACCCACAGCAGCACCAGGCCAGCCGTCCAGCGCAGCAACCCGTCGCTCGAAAAAACAGGCTTTCTGCCGCCCGCGCGGCTGCGTGTCATGTGAGACCTCGTTCTCAGATCCGAAAAAGGGGCATTCTGTACAATCCCGCCCGATTTCAGGGCCATGCGGACCGGCATTCGAACAAGAATCGTCCAGGGTTTCGGTCCGCCCACCGACGGGATGGACAATGGAGATTTCAGAATGAAGTCGACGAATGTAATGGCGGCGGGCGCGCTCGCCGGCGCGCTGGCGCTGCTGCCGGTCGCGGGGGCACAGGCCCAGGAGAGGGAGGGCTGGTATTTCGGCGTGAGCGGCGGCGCGTCGAGCATCGACGTATCGCGTGCGGATTTCGATGCATTCGCCGACAACGCACTGGTGCTGGGCTCGATCGATTTGATGCTCGAAGACCCGTCCATCCTGGTGGATTTCCAGCGAACCGGAGAGTCCTCGCTCGACGACAGCGGCACCGGCTGGTCGGCATACGCCGGCTATCGCTGGCGCTACGTCGCCGCCGAGGTCGGTTACCTCAACCTCGGCAGGGCCTCGTATCGCACGCCGATCATCGTCAACCCCATCGATCCGGCCGGGCCGGCTTTCGAGGCGTCCGCCACCGGCAAGGCCGCCTCCCAGGGTGCGTTCGCCGCGCTGCTGGGCGTGTTGCCGCTCGGCTCGCAGTTCGATCTCTACGTGCGCGGCGGTGTCTACAACTCGCGCACCACCGTCTCCCTCGAGGGGTTCGCCAGCGCCAAGGCCACCTCGAACGATCTGTTCGCCGGCATCGGCGCCGATTGGAGCTTCAGCGAGGGCTTTGCGGCGCGCGTCGAGTACACCCGCTACCTCGATGTCGGCGACGAGGACCGCACCGGTGAATTCGACATCGACCTGGTGTCGGTGTCGGTCCTGTTCCGCTGATCCGCCGCGTCGCGATCGATCCGGTCGGGCGAGCGCCCGGCCGGGGAATCCCTGACACGCCAGGCTCCTGGCCCATTCTGAGACCTGCTCCGATGCGGCAGCACGGGCGCGCACGGGTCGGCGCGCCCAACTGCCCTGGTCACGGCCGCGATCGGCAGGCGCGGGCCGGCCGCCCGGCCCGTGACTGCATCGCGGTGATACCGGGCTTGCGTCCGGCGACCCTTCCTCAGTTCTCGATGCGGCGCACCGACTCGATGGTGACGGTTTCGGTGGGCACGTCGTCGTACATGCCTTTCTTGCCCGTCTTCACGGCGCCGATCGCGTCCACCACGTCCATTCCCGAGACCACCCGGCCAAACACGGCGTAGCCGTAGTTGCCCGGCTTGTGGTCGAGGAAATCGTTGTCCACGAGATTGATGAAGAACTGCGAGGTAGCGCTGTGGATGTCGTTGGTGCGCGCCATGGCGAGCGTGCCGCGTACATTCTTCAAGCCGTTCGTGGCTTCGTTCTCGATGGGGGCGCGCCCACGCTTGGTCTGCATGTCGGCGGTGAGCCCGCCGCCCTGGATCATGAAACCGGCGATGACCCGATGGAAAATGGTGCCGTCGAAGAAGCCCTCATCCACGTAGGAGAGGAAGTTCTGGCTGGAGATCGGCGCTTCCTGCTCGAACAGCTCGACGGTGAAGTCGCCCTTGGACGTCTTGAATAGCAGCATGGATTTTCGGCTTTAAGGGAGTGCCCGGCTTCTAGGGGAGCGCACGCCCGGGCAGGAGGGCCCCTTCGGTAACACGCTCGTGGCCCGCAAGGTCGAGGTGCGAGCGTACGTGAGCGAAGCCCTGCGCTTCAAGTCTTGCGCGCACTGCTGCGCCCTGTTTCCAGCCATGCTCCAGGATGAGCCAGCCGCCGGGGTGCAGATGACGGCTGGCGTCCGCGATGATGATCTCGAGCGCCTCGAGTCCCCTGGGTCCGGCGATCAGCGCCTCGTGCGGCTCGTGGCGCCGGACCTCGAGGTCGAGCGCCGGATCGTCGGCGGCGATGTAGGGTGGATTCGACACGATCAGGTGGAAGCGCTCCTCGCCGAGCGGTGCGAGCCAGCTGCCGCGACGCAGGCTGACGTTCGACAGCTGCAGGCGCGCGACATTGCGCTGCGCGATCTCGAGCGCCGCGCGCGAGGCATCCGTGGCCAAGATGCGTGCATGCGGGCGCTCGCTCGCGATCGCCAGGGCGATCGCGCCGCTGCCGGTGCCGATGTCGGCGATCGCGACGGGCGACGCCTTGTCGGTGTGCTCGAGCGCGCGTTCGACGACCAGCTCGGTCTCGGGGCGCGGGATCAGCACCGCGGGCGTCACCTCGAGCGACAGGGACCAGAATTCCTGCTCGCCGCGTATATACGCAATGGGCTCGCCTTTCATGCGCCGCTTGACGAGTTGCTGGAACGCCCAGCCGGCCTGCGCCGGCAGCGCTCGTTCGGGATGGGCATGGAACGCGGCACGGGACAGCCCCGTGACGTAGCCGAGCAGCAGCTCGGCGTCCAGGCGCGGAGTGGCCGTGACGCGCGAGAGCATCACGGTGGCGGTATGCAATGCGTCGGAGATGGTTTGGTGCGACATGCGACCGCAACCTTACACGCTATGATAGCGGCCTCGCAAAGCAGGCGGCCGGGAGCAGCTCATGCACGTGTATGACAACGTCCTGGAAATGATCGGCCGTACGCCCATGCTGAGGTTGCAGCGCCTGGACACCGGTCCGTGCGAGCTGTACCTCAAGCTCGAGCTGGCCAATCCGGGCGGCTCGATCAAGGACCGCATCGCCGTGTCCATGATCGAGCAGGCCGAACGCCGCGGGGAGCTGCGTCCGGGGGGCACCATCGTCGAGGCCACCGCGGGCAACACGGGGCTCGGGCTGGCGCTGGTGGCCGCGCAGCGGGGCTATCGACTGATCCTGGTCATGCCCGACAAGATGAGCCAGGAGAAGATCTTCAACCTGCGCGCCATGGGCGCGGAGGTCGTGCTCACCCGCTCCGACGTCAACAAGGGACATCCGGAGTACTACCAGGACCTGGGCCAGGCCATTGCGCGGGAAACCGGCGCGTATTTCATCAACCAGTTCAACAATCCGGACAATCCGCTCGCGCACGAGCAGACCACGGCGCCGGAGATCTGGGAGCAGATGCAACAGCGCCTCGATGCCGTGGTGGTCGGCGTCGGCTCGAGCGGCACCATCGCCGGACTCGCCGCCTTCTTCAAGAAGCACGCGCCCGGGGTCGAGCTGGTGCTCGCCGATCCGCAAGGATCCATTCTCGCGCATTACATCGCAACCGGAGAGATCGGCGCCAAGAAGCCCTGGCTGGTCGAAGGCATCGGCGAGGACTTCGTGCCCTCGATCTGCGATTTTTCGCTCACGCGCCGCGCCTACAGCATCAGCGATGCCGAGTCGTTCTGCGCGGCGCGCAGGCTCCTGCAGGTGGAGGGCATCCTGGCCGGATCGTCCACCGGCACGCTGCTCGCCGCGGCACTGCGCTACTGCCGCGAGCAGACCGAGCCGAAGCGCGTAGTCACGTTCGCGGCCGATACCGGTGCGCGGTATCTCTCCAAGCTCTACAACGATTTCTGGATGGAAGACCAGGGATTCATCCAGCGCGAGCGCTACGGTGATCTGCGCGATCTCATCGGACGACCGCATGGCGAACGCGCCACCATCACCGTCGGACCGGACGACGTGGTGAGCACGGCGCACAATCGTCTGCGCAACGCCGGTTTCTCGCAGCTCCCGGTGATGGACGGCGAGCGTTTGATCGGCATCATCACCGAGGACGACATCATCCGCTTCGCGTTCGGGCATCCGCAGCGCTTCAACGAGCCGGTGCGCGCCGCGATGACCAGCACCTTTCTCAAGGTGGACAAGAGTCTTTCCGTCGACAACCTGGTGGCCATGCTCGAGGTGCGCTCCTCGGCGGCGGTGATGGACGGCGACAAGTTCCTCGGACTGATCACGCGCTCGGACGTGCTCAACTATCTGCGTCGGCAAGTCGCGTAGACCTCACACGGTCGGGCGCAGACGCGCTGCGCAGTCGTTTCTCCGACCGTGTGCCGCCTCCCGAGGACAATGGGGCGCCGGTAGCGCGGTTTACGCCCGCGGCGCTATCGCGCATCATTCGGCCTTTCATCTGCGACCGGTTCAGCGCCCATGTCCTCATCCCGTCCGCTGCGTTTCGCCACCCGTTGCATCCATGCCGGACAGTCGCCCGATCCGGCGACCGGGGCGGTCATGCCGCCCATCTACACGACCTCGACCTACGCGCAGTCGAGCCCCGGTGTGCACAAAGGCTACGACTACTCGCGCACCAGCAATCCCACGCGCGGCGCCTGGGAGCGCTGCATTGCCGATCTCGAGGGAGGGGTGCGCGGCTTTGCGTTCGCCTCCGGCATGGCGGCGACCGCCACGCTGCTCGAGCTCATCGATGCGGGCAGCCACGTCGTGGCCATGGACGATCTCTACGGCGGCACTTTCCGCCTGTTCGAGCGCGTCAGACGCCGCTCGGCCGATCTCGACATCACCTTCGCGGATCTCTCCGATCCGGCGCAGCTCGATGCGACGGTGCGGCCCACGACGCGCATGATCTGGATCGAGACGCCGACCAACCCGTTGCTGCGCCTGGTGGACATCGCTCGCGTGGCCGAGTTCGCGCGCCAGCGCGGCATTCTCACCGTGGTGGACAATACGTTTGCGAGCCCGTGGACCCAGCGTCCGCTCGAGCTCGGCGCCGACATCGTCATGCATTCGGCAACCAAGTATCTGAACGGGCACTCCGACATGATCGGTGGTGTGGCGGTCACGGCCGATGCCGAGCTCGCCGAACGCATCGCGTTCCTGCAAAACGCGGTGGGTGCGATCAGCGGGCCGTTCGACAGCTTTCTGGCGCTGCGTGGATTGAAGACGCTTGCGCTGCGCATGAGACAAAGCAGCGAGAACGCGCTGGCCATCGCGCAATGGCTCGAGAAGCATCCGCACGTCGCGCGGGTGTCGTATCCCGGCCTGCCCAGCCATCCGCAACACGAGCTCGCGAAACGCCAGATGCGCAATGGCTTCAGTGGCATCGTGACCTTTTTCATTCGCGGCGGGCTCGAAGAGGCGCGCCGCTTCCTCGAGCGTTGCCGGATCTTCACGATCGCCGAGAGTCTTGGCGGCGTGGAAAGCCTGGTGGATCATCCGGGCCTGATGACCCATGCCTCGGTGCCGGCCGACAAGCGCCGTGCGCTGGGCATCGATGACAGCCTCATCCGCCTGTCGGTGGGCATCGAGGACGTAGAGGACCTGATCGCCGATCTGGCCGACGCACTGGGCTGATTGGCTCGAGACCCGCTCTGCCCGCGCTTGCGGCGCGGGCGACTGCGGCAGCGCTCCGCCGGGAGGGAGACGGCGGGAGCGCGGCGTGCGTTGGGCGCTGGCGATGGGTATTCTTTGGCGGCCGGGCCGCGTCGGCTGCCGGGCATGGAAGACTCGAAAAACACGAACGACCAGGGAGATCGCCATGACGCTCAAGGTGGGACGGCCGCAAACCATCGGTGGAGTACTCGACCACGCCTTCCGGTTGTATTTCCGTACGTTCCGCGCCGTCTGGATCCTGGCGCTGGGCGGCTCGCTGGTCTGGCTGCCGGTCTCGATACTGGTTCTGTGGGCGCTGCAGACGACCAGCGGCGTGTTCACGATGCCCTTATGGCTGTGGGGCGTGCTGCTGGTCGCCGGCCTGATTTCCGTCTGGTGCTACACGGCGCAGATGTGGCGCATCCATGCGCTGGTGGAGGAGACGCCGCTGCCCCTCGGCGCCAGCCTGGTGGCCAGCCTTGCCAAGCTGCCCACCGTCGTGGTGGCGAGCGTGGCGTACTTCATCCTGCTCGGCCTGGTCGGGGTCGGTTTGACCATCGCCGGCGTGCTGGTGATCGATCCGTCGTCGCTGCTGGCGCGCGCCGCTTTGGTCCTCGTGCTGCTCATCCCGGCAGCAGTGCTTTATGTCAGCCTGTATTTCTATCTGCCGGTCATGGTCGTGGACGGCGCGGGTGCGTTCGCCAGCCTGGCGAGGAGCGGCTCGCTGGTCAGGGGCAACTGGTTCAGAGCGGCGACCACGCTCACGGTCGGCACGATCCTGTGGATGGTGCTGTACATCGTGGCCGGCTTCCTGGGCGAGGTGGCCGGCGCGCCATTCGGGGATGGCTTGATCGGCTTCTTCATCGCGCAGGCCGTCACGCTGCTGGCGTCGGGCCTGGTCCTGCCGTTCCTCGCGGCCTTGTCGCTCGCGATCTACTACGACCTGAAGCTGCGCCGCGAGGGAGGCGATCTGCTGGCACGCGCCCAGGCGGTGGGCGCGGCCTGATAGCCGGTGCGTGCCCCGCTTGCCATGCTTCTGCTGCTCGGCGCCACGGGCGCCTCGAGCCAGTCGGCGCACGAGCTGATCGCCCAGTGCAGCCGTGCGGCCGATGGCGGCAGCGTGGGCCTCGAAGCGCTCGAGGTCGATTGTCCCGGGCTCGAGCACGCGCTGGTCGAACTGCAGCTCGCTCCCTTCATCACCGAGCAGCAGGCGGAGCGGCTGAACGTTCATGCGCTCGATGACATTGCCGCGCTGACGCGCCATTTCACGGCCGCGCCGCCGGCAACGCCGTCGATGGATACCGCGATGCTCGAGGCGATTCTTGCCGAGCTGCAACTCGAGTCCACGGTCCGTCCGCCGAGCTGGCTCGAGCGCGTCCGGCAATGGCTGCAAGGCCTGCTGGATCGATGGCAGTCGCAAGAGTACGCCTGGCTTCAGCATTGGCTCGAGGAGAAGAAGCTCCTCGAGGGGCTCGGCGACGCCCTGGACCTCGGGTCGCTCGTCGTGGTGCTCGCACTCATGGTTCTGGTGGTGCGTGACGAGCTGCGCGCCGCAGGATGGCTGCGCGGGCGCGGGCGGGGGCGTCGCCCGGCCAACGCCGCCGCGGTCGCGCGACGGGACGTCGCATCGGGCAGCGACGACATGTCGCGCGTGCCGCTCGAGCAGCGGCCGGCCATGCTGCTGCGCTGGTTGGTGGCAGCATTGCAGCGCGCAGGACGGTTGCAGGGCGATCGCAGTCTCACGCATCGTGAGCTCACCCTGCGGGCCGGGTTTGCGCAGCCCGAACAGCGCGAGGCGTTCGGGCAGGTGGCCATGCTTGCGGAACGTTTGCTGTACGCAGCGGAGCGCGTGCCCGCCGACGAAATCGACCGTGTGCTGCAGGAGGGCATTGCCCTGCATGCCCAGCTGTGCGCGCAGCGTGGTGCGGGCGCATGAAGGACCGGCTCCTGACCCTGCTGCTGGCGCTGGCAGCCCTGGGGGCCTTCTACGTGCTCCTCGTGCCGAAGCGTTCCGCGCCGCAGGCGGAGGTGACACGCCCGCTGACGAGCGAATCCGGGCCCAATGGCTACCTCGCCGCACAGCGTTGGCTGGAGGCTGCGGGTATCGAGACGCGCGTGCTCCGGGAGCGCTACACGCGGCTGGGAGCGTTGACGGGCGACCGGGAACGCGGCCACCTGCTCATCACGACGGCGCCGCATGCGTACCCCATGCGACATGAAGAGATCGGGGCGTTGCAGGACTGGATCGCTGCCGGCAATACGCTGCTCGTGCTGGCAGGACTGTCCGATACGCCGGACTGGTCGATGGTGGCGCGCGCCGACCGGGACCTGCTGCGCAGCCTGCGGCACATGACGGGGTTGCACTTCTCGCCAGCGCCCGTCAACCGGGCGTCAGGCGGCGATGACGCCAGTGCTGCCGTGATCGCCGCCGACCGGCCTTATCCCGAGCCGCGACGCTTCGAGCTGGTGCCGAACGGACCGCACCCGCTGTTCGCCGGCGTGCGCTCCGTGCGCGCGCTCAGCGAGTATCCGGCGAACGAGTGGCGTGCCCAGCCGGCCAATGTGGAGATCGTGCTGGAGTTGGCCCAGAACCCTGAATCGGGCGAGCCGGTCATGTGGCTGGCCCGCTATGCGAACGGGCGCATCGTGGTGTCGGGCTATGGCAGCGTGTTCACCAACGAGCTGCTCGGTGAGGCCGACAATGCGCAGTTGTTCGCCAACCTGGTGCAATGGGGGCGCGCGTCGCACGGATGGGTGATCTTCGACGACGCGCATCAGGGCTCTGTCGCGTTCTACGATCCGGCAGCGTTCTTCGGCGATTGGCGCCTGCACGCGACGTTGCTGTGGCTGCTCGCGCTGTGGCTGGCGTTCGTGCTGGGCCCGCAGCGCCTGCGGCGCCGCGCGGCGAACTGGCAACCGGTGGACACGACCGCCTTCGTGCGCGCGACCGGGGGGTTCCTGGCGCGTGTCGTCAAGCCGACGGCTGCGGCAAACCGCATGTTCGCGCACTTCTTCGACGAGGTGCACGCACGGCTGGGTGTGCCCCGGGACGGCGCGTCGATATGGGAGCGGCTGCGCGCGCGTGGCGATGCGCCGGAGGACGACCTGACGCGCCTCGAAGCGCTGCATGCCCGCGCCGTGCATGGGCGGCGCATCGACCTGAGAGAATTACACAATCTCCTGCTGCGCACGCGCAGGACGCTGATCTGACACTCGAGGAAACGCGGGCGCGCCCGGCAGCGGCCGCTCACCACTCATCAGGAATACGCATGAGCAACGTATTGGAATCGCTGGAGCAGCGCCTGCAGGAGGCGCTCGGAACCACTGTGATCGGCATGCAGCCGGTGGTGCGCGCGCTGACCATCGCCGTGGTGGCGCGCGGCCACGTGCTGTTGCAGGGCGCGCCCGGCCTGGGCAAGACGCTGCTTGCGAAGTCGTTCGCGGCCGCGCTCGGCGGGACGTTCAAGCGCGTGCAGGGCACCTCCGATCTCATGCCGGCAGACATCACGGGCGTGCATGTGTTCGACGCCGAGCGGGGCGATTTCGTGTTTCGTCGTGGACCGGTGTTCGCCGATGTGCTGCTGGTGGACGAAATCAACCGCGCCGGACCGAAGACGCAATCGGCCCTGCTCGAGGCGATGGAGGAGCGGCAGGTCACCGTCGACCGGGAGAACTATGCGCTGCCGCGGGATTTCCTGGTGATCGCCACACAGAACCCGCGTGACTTCGAAGGCACTTACCCGCTGCCCGAGTCGCAGCTCGACCGGTTCATGCTGCGCGTGGATCTCGGCTACCCGGAGCGCGAGGACGAGCTGGCGGTCCTGGCGCGCTATGGCGAGGCGGACGCCCATGCCCGGCCGCACGTCGGCCAGGTATTGACCGGGGAGATGCTGGAAGCGGCACGCGCTGCCGCCGCGCGGGTCCACGTGGCGCCGGAGCTGGCGCATTACATCCTGGACCTGGCGGCCGCATCGCGATCGCATGCCCACGTGAGCCTGGGCTTGTCCACACGTGGCGCGCTGGCGTTGCTGCGCGCGGCGCGCATCGTCGCGGGCATGCGCGGCAGCCCCTTCGTCACGCCCGACGACGTCAAGGCCGTGCTGCCGCTGGTCGTGCCGCACCGGCTGATGCTCGCGCCGGAAGCCGTGCTGGAGGGCGTCACGGAGCAGGCGGTGGCGCACCGGCTTCTCGAGCAGACGGCCGTCCCGCGGTGACGCCGCGGCGTATGGCGTGGCGCGCGGTGCAGTTGCGGGCATGAGTCTGCGTCCCAAGGCATTGCTCATCATCACGCTGACGGTGCTCGTCGGCATCGCCGGGACGTGGAGCGACCACTCGATCGCGGCCGGCCTGTGGGAACTGCCCCTGGGCCTATTGCTCCTGGGACTGGCCTATGAGGGCTGGTTCGCGGCACGTACGCGCCTGTGCCTGGCGATCGAGTCGCGCGACGTGGCCGCGCTCGGGCAGGCGGTCCCGCTCGAGCTGCGTCTGCGGCACGACCGGGGGCGCGAGCTCATGGTGGAAATCGCGCCCGATACCCCGGAGGGGGTCGACACGAACGAAGACGTGCAGGTGGTGCGGGTGGCGCCCGAACACGGCACGGCGCTGCGCCGGGAGGTCGTGCCCCGCCGCCTCGGGTCACATGCCTGGCCCGCTCAGCGCGGTCGCCTGGCGGGGCCGCTCGGCCTGGCGTGGTGGTGGCGGCGCCTGGACGTGGAGTTCGAGCTGCGCGTGACGCCGCGCCTGCTCGGCGCGCAGGCGACGCTTGCCCGTGGAGCACACTCGGGCCTGCGCGAGCGTCCACGGGTCGGCGCGGGAAGCGAGCTTCTGCAGCTGCGCGAGTACCAGCCCGGCGATCCGCAGTCCCTCATCGACTGGAAAGCGAGCGCCCGGACGGGCCGCTTGATCAGCCGCGAGCACACGGCCGACCAGCACCTGGACATCCTCATCGCCATCGACGCAGGGCGTGCGAGCAGCCTGCGCGCGGGCGAGCTCGACCGCCTGGGACATTACGCCAACCTGGCGGCGCAGTTCGCCGAGTACGCCGTGGGGTGCGACGACCGCGTCGGCCTGATGATTTTCGCCGACCGGCCGCTCGCCGCCCTGCCGCCGGCGCGCGGCGCGTCCGCGGTGCTCAGGATCCGCCAGCTGCTCGGCGCCGCCCGCAGCGTTCCTGCGGAAGCCGATCCGCTGCGTGCGGCGCTGCTGGTCCGGTCGCTGGCGCGTCAGCGCTGTCTGGTCGTGATGCTCACCGACCTCGAGGATGCGACGCTGGCCGGACAGCTCGCGCAGGCCGCCCGGCTGCTGCTGCCCAAGCATTTGCCGCTGCTGGCCGGCCTGAAGAGCCCGGAAGCCGAGGCCATGACCGAGGCCGAGGCGCACACCTGGCTCGACCCGTACGAAGCCCTGGCCGCGCGGGAATATCTCGCCCGCTTGCAACGTAACGTGCAGGCACTGCGTGCGCTCGGTGCGCCGGCGCTGGTCGCGCGGCCGGACCGGCTGCGCCGCGCGGTGTTCGAGGCCTACGTCGATTTCCGGCGCAGGCGCCGGGTGTAGGGGCGCCTTGCGGCTCGCCCACCGGGTTGTCGGAGCCTGCCCACAGGACGGGTCTGCGCGCGGCACCCGCGTGCCGGTCTCGTGAACGATGCCGAGAGGCGGAACCCTCCCGTGTCCCGTCCGGTTATGACGTTGGCAACCGCATCGGAGGTGAATGCCATGAAGCCGCTCAACTTGATCACCTTGATCCTGACCATCATCGGCGGCCTCAACTGGGGTCTGGTCGGCTTGGCTGACTTCGACCTGGTGGCGGCCATCTTCGGCTCCGGCAGCGCCGCGGCGCGCACGGTTTACGTGTTGGTCGGCCTGTCGGCCCTGTACCAGCTGTTGCCGCTGACCAAGGCCTTCAAGCTGGATGAGCCGCGCGCCGAGGCGGCCCACCGGGCCCGCTGAACGCGGCGCCGGGCTCCGGGGGCCAAAACCTTGCGGGCCGAGCGCCGGGGGTTGGGGCGCAATGCCCGGTTCAGGACGAGCCCGGACCGGCCGCAAGGTCGGCGTCGAACGAGGGCGCCAGGATCTCCTTGGCGGCGATCTCCTCGCCGAGCAGCTCGAACGGCGCGGGGAGGCCCTCGAGCCGCGGGAAGGCAGGTGCTTTCGCTTCGAAGCGGCGCCTGAGCGCCGCCCCGTGGTCATCCTCTCTCAAAGCCGTCGCCAGCGCGGCGTTCATTTCGAAGGCGTCGATGTCGTAGCCCTCGTCCTGCAAGGCTTTCGAGAACGCGTCCACGTGGGCGGCGCCCGCCTGGTACACCAGCGGCGCGAAATCGGGGTCGATGTCCAGGTTCGAGGGGTCCTCGAACGATTGTCGGCAGCCGTCGGCGTTGGTGGCGTGGTAGTTGCGACAGGTCTGCGGGCGGACAGGGTAGATCGAGCACCGGCCGTCGTCTTCGAGGAACGGGCATTTCACGTTGTGCTGCATGCGCCCGATGTCGTCGAGCGGCGCGAGGAGGGCGGCGTTGTGCTCGAGGCAGGCGCGGATCTGCGCGCGTTGCTGCTCCGTGAAATGCGCCTGCATGAACGCCAGGATGCGCAGCACCTCCACCGGACGCACATCGACGCTGAAGTGACAGCACCAATGGCAACCCTTCCGGCACGCCAGCGTTGCGGCATCCGCGGCCGCCGCGAGGCGCTCGTCGTGCCGCCGCTGCGAGCGCTGGTACGCTTCGAGGGGGCCATGGGCACGGATCTCGGCTCGGGCCAGCGCATACTCGGCACGCATGGCGCGACGCAGGGCCGCGATGTCCAGGGTGATTTCCGTCATCGCGCGCGGACTGGCTGCCGGCCCGCAAGCCGCCCGCTGAGCAGGCCGACCATCACCACCCAATACCCCAGTCCGACGACCACACGGCTGGTCATGGAGAACGCCGGGTTCGGTGAAACGTAGCCTTCGATGATGCCGCAGCCCACCAGCAGCAGCGCACAGGCGAAAAGCACCCGGCCGGCCTTGGCGGTGGCGGCCTGGAAGGATTCGCGGCGCGAGGACAGCCCGGGACGGATCAAGGATTCGCCCAGCATGACGCCGGCGGCGCCGGCAATGCAGATGACCGACAGCTCGACCGGCCCGTGCGCCATCACGAACTCGAGGAGTTTGCCCGCCATCGAATGCTGATGCACGAAGGCGAACACGCCGCCGAGCATCAGGCCGTTGAGCGCGATGATGTAGAACGTGCCGAGTCCGAACAGGATGCCCGAGCAGAACGCCATCAGGCTCACGACGATGTTGTTGGTCAGGATGCCGATCGACAGGATGGAGGAGGGCACGACGTTGAGCAGGCCCTCTGTCCACAGATTGCCCTGCTGGACTCCGTTGATCATCTGTTCGCTCGCGAACAACGCGATCAGCTCCGGATGGCGCATGACCAGCCATCCGCCGGCGGCCGCGCTCAGCACGAACAGCAGGGTCACACAGGCGAGCGGCGCGGCCAGCTCGCGCATGGTCGCCGGG
>QGUO01000034.1 GCA_003242495.1 Pseudomonadota bacterium
ACCTCGAGACGGTCGATTTGCAGCTCGCGCTCGATCTTGCGACGAATGATGTTCGAATCGTCACAAATCATGAGCTTGAGTTTGCCGTTCGTCAACGGCTGGGGCTTTGGGGTCGCGACCATTGCTGTGCCTCAGGCAGTCCTTCTTCGATGAGCCATTTCTTTCCAGTGAGTCGTTCTGGAACGATCGTTGCTGGTCCAATGCAGCCGGCGCTCGACCGGTGCGTTCATTGCCGGAGTCAGGCCGCCACGGCGCGGTCAGTGCGGGGCAGCCAGATCTTGAATTTCGAGAAGCGCCCACCCGCCGAGGCGAGCCCGACGCGCCCGCCGAGCTCGGCGACCAGAATGCGCACGATGTCCATGCCCGCCCCGCGACCGGCGTCGGTCGTGACGTCGTCGGCGGTGGAGAAACCGGGGCGGAAGATCAGGGCCATGGTCTGACGCGGATCGAGCTGT
The DNA here is from genome assembly GCA_003242495.1 of Pseudomonadota bacterium. Lineage (GTDB taxonomy): Bacteria > Pseudomonadota > Gammaproteobacteria > Steroidobacterales > Steroidobacteraceae > Steroidobacter. The sequence goes on from QGUO01000034.1 coordinate 456, forward strand.
GCCGCCTGCGCCTCGGTGATCAATCCGCGCTCGATGGCCACCTCCTTGATGCGATCGAGCTGCAGTCCGCGCCCATCGTCCTGGACGACGAGCTCGAAGCCGTCCTCGCCACGCTGCCCGAAGTCCACGGACAGCAGGCCGGCCTCGTTCTTCTGCGCCGCGCGGCGCTCCTCGGGTGTTTCGATGCCGTGAACCACGGCGTTGCGCACCAATTGAATGGTGATGTCCTTGACCGCGCGCCGATAGTTGTCCGGGATCCGGTCGAGCCCGGTGCAGCGCAGCTCCACTTGCTTGTGCTGGCTGCTGGCCACACGGCTCGCCAGATCCGCGAGCGTGCGCTCGAGTCCCGTCGTCGACTGGGTGTCTTCCAGCGTAGCGCCCCCGAGCGTCTCGGCGAGCGAGTCGTCCGTCTTGCCGGCAAGCCAGGCGTCGACCTTCTCGGCTTCGACCTGGCCGCCAGCCGCGCGCCGCGTGGCGATGGCCTGGTGCAAATCGACCAGTCGACCGAGCATCTCGCGTACCTGCGCGAGATGGTTGAACAGATCATCGAGCTTGACCACCAGCGGCAGGAAATCGCTGCCCGAGAGCTGGGGACGGCTCTTCAAATCGGCGAGCGCCTCTTCGAACGCGTGTGCACGCTGCTCGACGGTCTTCAGGCCGAGCGCCGAGGCTTCGCCCTTTACGGCGTGCACCTGGCGGTAGATGCCATCGATCTTGGCGCGGAAGGCCGACTCCTCACGTGCCGGCTCCTTGAGGATGGAGTTCACCATCTTGAGCGAGACGTCCGCGTCCGTCAGGAAGTTGGTCAGGTTTTCCGGCTCGATGTGCAGGATGCGCAGCAGCAGGTCGAGCTGCGCTTGCGCCTTTTCCTGCGACTCCTGCAGCTCGCGCGAGAGCATGACGCGCTTGGTGACGTCGTTCACGGTCACCAGCAGGTGTGACAGGCTGCCCTCGGATTTCACGCGGTTGAAGTCGAACTCGAGGAAATGCGTGTCGAAGCCGCCCGCAGGGTTGTCGAAGTGCACCTCGACTTCGTTGAGCGGGTTGATGGTCTTGACCAGTTTCTCGTTGACGCGTTCGCCCCAGAGCAGCGCCACGTAGTCCATCGCGGTGCGCAGGGTCTTCTCCGGCACGATGTCCTTCAGCAACTGGTCGAACGTGAGGTTGTCGAAGTCGTCGCGGCGGAAAATCTGGTTGAGCGCGAGCGAGCGCTCGCTGCCGAGCTTGAGGTCCTTGTCGAGCAGGAACAGACCCTCGTTCACGGTGCGCAGGATGTCCGCGGTCTCCTGCCGGGCACGATTGGCGACGAGCTCTTCCTTGCGCAAGTTGCGCGCGAAGTACAGGAAAATCGCGGCCAGCATCAGCAGCGCCGCCACCATGCCGCCGACCTGAATGGTGCGCAGGATGCCGCTCTCGCGGCGCGCGTCCTGCTCGACCGCCGCGGACAGCGCAGCCGCCATGTCCGCCAGCGGCTGGTGGGCCGCCGCAGCGAACTCGTTGAGCTCGACCAGCGCCTCCTGCAGGCGTCGGCCGCGGGGACTGAGCTGCACCGGCGCCTGGGTCTGTGCCGCGGCGTCGGTCGAAACCGGCTCCGGCGTGGCGGCATAGGGCGAGCCGGAGAACCGCAACACGGGGTCGAGCTTGGTCTTGTATTCCTCCCAGCGCTTGGCGCCCTCGGCGAGCTGTGCGCGCGCCTCGCTGGTGGTCAGCTGCGCCAGCGCAAGCGGCTCACCCGTGCCGCTGGTCACCAGGCCACCGTTGAGCATGCCTTGGATGGCGCGGTCGTAACGGCCGGCGCTGCGGCGCAGGGCTTCGAGCGCCGGCTCGATGTCCTCACCCGCCTGCAACGTACCGGCGAGCGCGAGGCTGCGGTCATACAGGTTGCGCGGCTCGACGGCCTGCTCGGTCAGGAACTTCACGCCGGCCACGTGATCGGCAAACTGCCCGGCCTTGCCGTGGTTGATGGCCAGGATCGCGGCGATGAACACCAGGAAGGCGGTGATCGCAATCACGATCCCCTTGTAGCGACCCAGATCAAGAATGCCCATGCTGACGTTCCCCTGTATACGATTCACCCGCGCGCTCACACGCGCTCCGCCCCCGGTGAACGGGGCGAAGTGCGCGCCTGCGCCGGGGTCCTGAACGCGGCTCTGATCGACATGAACGGCCGATGAGTCCAGGCAGTCTCGGTGCCCGTTATCTGACATGATGCGGCGTAAAGCCGCTCGAACCAGTTCCCGTTTTTCGCGCCTCGAAGTTTGCGCCAGTTCAAACTTTCGGCACTTCATTGACCTGCGCGCGTCGGCGCACAGGCCGCAGAAGTACGAGCGCCGCGACGCGCCATCGCGTCCGGCGCGCTGCGGCCGCTGCGCATGGCAGGCGCGCGACAACGGATGCTGCGGGCCCGCCGGGCGGGTTCCGCCGGATCCGCAAGCAGCCGCTCGTCGATGCGACGCGGCTGTGACCTGCCTGCAACAAGGTCGCCCCTGACCCGGCGACAAGTGCGGGATGTCGGCGGCGCCTGCGTCGTGAACCTGCCCACGGCGCGCGGCGTTTTTGCCACAGGCGCGTTTTTCAGCGGTCCTGCAACGACTTACGAGCGCCCGGCAGGTGTCTGACGACTCGACAAGCGATTGCCGCGCGCTCATGATGGCGCGTCAATGTGCATGGGCAGCCCACGGTGGCAGCATGACCGAGCGCATTCATTTCCAGTCGCACGTGCCCAAGCGTCAGCGCCGGGCTCTCGAGGCACTGGTGTTCTTCAATTCCTGCCAGAGCAGGGTCAGCGAGTGCATCGCCGAGGCCGTCGAGAGATTCGGCGCGCCGGAAATCGTCGCGGACGGCGAGCGGCTGCGTCTGCAGGTCGGCGCTTTACCCGATGTGCAGAACCTGTTCGCGGTGGAAGCGGCGACCGGCCGCCCGGTCGGCGTCGCCGTGTACATCCGCCCCGACCTCGAGCACATCACCGTGCTGCATCTCGGCGTGGCCGCCGAGTATGCAAGCGGCGGCCCGCGAGCAGGCGAGCATCTGCTGCTGCGTCTGCTGCGCGAAGTACGGCGCTGTGCCCGTCGCGTGAAGGGCATCCGCTCTCTGGAGCTCTACTACGTCAAAGGCAAAAGCCGTTCGCTGAACCCTCGCTGGCGGCTCACGGCCGGCAAGGCGATGTAACGCGAGCGGTCGCGCCCGAGGATCGTGGCCGGTCGACCCGGCAGCGCGCCAGCCGGTCGCAACTAGCATTTGCCGCGACGGCGAGGCCCGCGCCGGAGCGCTACCCTGCGGATCTGGCGTGGTCTGCGATCCGGACGTGTCTTTCCTGGTGCTTCCCATCCGTCGGACGTCCCGCCGCTCGGCTGGTCGGCTCGCGCGCGGCGCAACGGCAGCGACCGTCGGGCTTTGGCTCGCATTGTTGGCCGGCCATGCCGGCACGCTGTGGTGGCCGCTCGACCTGTTCGCGCATTTTCGCGTCCAGTATGCGGTCTTGTTCCTGGTGTGCTGCGCCATCCTGCTGCACCTGCGCTCGTGGCGGGTGCTGGCCGCAGCGGCTGTCGGCGCCGTGGTCAGCGCTGCCACCGTCGTGGTGCAGACGGGCGCTTCGCAGCGCGCGGTCGCCGCATCCGGCGAGCGCTTTCGGCTGGTCACATACAATGCGCACCGGGACAATCGCTCGTGGGCGAGCATTGCGGATTTTCTGGAGCGCAGCGGAGCGGATGCCGTCGTATTGCTCGAGGTGAGCGGCGCTCATGTGCGCGAGATCGCGCGCCGCATGCCCTCGAGCCCGCACGTGTATGCGCCGTTCGCGGCGTCGCACTACCATGCGGCGCTGCTGAGTCGTTGGCCCATCCGCGACGCGCATCTGCTCGAGTTGACGCCCGGCGGCTCGCGCGCGCTGCGTGCGCGGATCGCGGCGCACGGGCGGGACATCGTCATCGTCGGCGTGCACCTGCATTGGCCCATCGGTGGACGCAATGCGGCATTGCGTAACGCAGAGCTCGCACGGCTGGCCGCATTGGCGCATTCGGAGCCCGGGCCGTTGCTGATCGGCGGGGACTTCAACATCACGCCCTGGTCGGTTCATTTTCAGCGCACCCTCGGCGCCGCGTCGCTCGAGGACTGCGCCCGCGGCCGCGGCTGGCTGCCGACCTGGCCGGCGTTCTTTCCGCTCCTCGGTATCCGCATCGACCATTGTCTCGCTTCGGCGCACTGGCGCGTGCTCGACGTGCGCACCGGCCCGTCGCTGGGCTCGGATCATTACGCCACGGTGAATGATCTGGAGATGCGCTGATCGTTTTTGCCTCGCAGCCCCGGGCGGATCTGCGGCCCGCACGTGCCCAGGTCGCCATGGGCCCCTCACGAGCCCGAAGCCTGCCGGCGAGCGCTGCGACGCCACGCAGGCCGCAGCACCGATAGCCGGCGGCGGCTACTCTTCGCGCGCGGCGATGCGCCGGATGATGTAGCCGCCGGATTTCTGGTCGGGCTCGAGTTCGAGCAGCTTGCGGTTCTGCGCCTCTTCGAGGAGGTTGCTGAAGGTCTTGAAGCCGTAGTAACTCTCGTTGAAGCCCGGGTTGCGACGCTTCAGGGCCTGCTTGACCATCGAGCCCCAGATTTTCTCGTCCTGGTCGCGCTCGGCGGCCAGCGCCTCGACCGTGTCCATCACCAGATCGAAGGCTTCCAGGCGCCGCTCGCTCTCGCTCTTGGGCGGCGGCTCCTCGGGCGCCGCCTGCTCCTTGGGCGCTTCGGCCGGCGCCTTCGGCGCCGGCTTGCGCCGTACGCGCTGCTTCTTCTCGCTCTGGCGCACCAGGTCGTCGTAGAAAATGAACTCGTCGCAGTTGGCGATCAGCAGGTCCGAGGTGGAGCTCTTCACGCCCACCCCGATCACGGTCTTGTTGTTCTCGCGCAGCTTGCTCACCAGCGGCGAAAAATCCGAGTCGCCGCTGATGATCACGAACGTATCGACGTGCGACTTGGTGTAGCACAGGTCGAGCGCGTCGACCACCAGGCGGATGTCGGCGGAGTTCTTGCCGGACATGCGCACATGCGGAATCTCGATGAGCTCGAAGTTGGCCTCGTGCATGGGCGCCTTGAACTGCTTGTAACGCTCCCAGTCGCAATACGCCTTCTTCACCACGATGCTGCCCTTGAGCAGCAATCGCTCGAGCACGCGGTCGATGTCGAACTTGGCGTACTTGGCGTCGCGCACCCCGAGCGCAATGTTCTCGAAGTCGCAGAACAGGGCCATGCTGACGATGTGATGTTGAGCCATTACAGCCAGCCTTTGCGCTTGAACATGACGAACGTGATGATCATCGATGCAATCATCAGCATCAGTGCGAAGGGATAGCCGAGCAGCCAGTCGAGCTCGGGCATGGCGCGGAAATTCATGCCGTAGATGCTGGCGATGAGCGTCGGCGGCAGGAACAGCACGGCGGCCACCGAGAAGAGCTTGATGATGTTGTTTTGCTCGACGTTGACCAGGCCGAGCGTCGCCTCGAGCAGGAAGGTCGCCTTACTGCCGAGGAACCCGGCGTAGTCGGACAGCGACGCCACGTCGCGGCTCAGCGAGCCGAAGCGTTCGCGCAACTCCTGCGACGTGCCATGGCCGGCGCCGCCGGCGTTGGTTGCCTGCTGGACGAACATCAACATCCGGTCCAGGCTCATCAGGCTCTCGCGCGTCTTGGAGTTGAGCTCGCCGCTGAAGCCGATGCGCTCGATCAGCCGGCGCAGGTCACGGCTCAGAGTCGAGCGCTTCCTGTGCTCACCGTTGCCGCTCTCCGGCCCCATGAAGATGGCGCTGGAAATGGCGTCGAGATCCATGGCGACGCGCTCGAGAATGTCGGCGATGCGGGCAATGAGCGCATCGACCAGGCCGGCCAGCACGGTGGTCGCGGACACGCACGCCGCCGGGTGGCGCCCGGCGTAGGCGACGAACTGCTGGAACGGCCTGGTGTCGACATGGCGGTTGGTGACCAGTCGGCCGTTCGCCAGGATGAAGGTCACCGCCGTGGTTTCCGGGCGCTGGCTGTCGAGCCTGGCGGCCACCGTGGCCGTCATGTAGAGCGCACCGCGGTCCTCGTACAGGCGATTGGAGGCCTCGATCTCCCGCATCTCCTCGCGGGTCGGCACATCGAGGCCCAGCAACGCCTCGACCGCGCGCTCTTCGTGCTCGGTGGGCTCGAGCAGGTCGATCCAGAGCGCGTCGGCGGGGATGCTGCCGTCTTCGTCGAGCGCGACGCGGCGCAGCCCCTCGGGCGCGGCGACGAAGACGTTGAGCATGAGCGCCGGCGCGACGGTCAGCTGCCGTGCTCGTAAGCGCTCAGCTCTTCGATCAACGCGAACAGCTGCGGCTCGCCGCCTGCCGAGCCCACGTCCGTGGTGTACTTGCCGTTGATCACCACCATGGGCACGGATTGCACACGGTAGCGGCGGTTGAGCACATCGGCGCGCTGCAGCTTCGATTCCACCGCGAACGAGGAAAACGCCTTCTTGAACTCCTCGGGGCTCACGCCATGGTCACGGAAAAACGCGGTGATGCGCTCGACGGTATTGAGCATGTTCCCGTTGACGTGGATCTCCCGAAAAATCGGCGTGTGCAGCTCCTCGAGCTTGCCGAGCGCCTCGGCCGTGTAGAACAGGCGCGCATGCATGCGCAGCGTATCGTTCCACATCGCCGGCACGCGCACGAATTCCACGTACGCAGGCTTGCTCTTGGCGCGCCAGGACTCGATGGCTGGGTCGAGCGCGAAGCAGTGACCGCAGCCATACCAGAACACTTCCACCACCTCGACCTTGCCCGGGCCGACGCTGGTTGGTTGGGCCGGCACGAGCTGGCGATAGTGCTTGCCCTCCGTGAAGCGGGCGGAGGTCGGCGTGCTCGGCGCGCCGCCGAGCCGCAGCGGCGCCTGGGTGGGCGAGGCGGCCGGCGCGGCCTCGACGGTCTCGCCCGTCTCGTCGCCCTCGATCGCGGTGATCGCTTCGGTCGCCTCCCCGGAGGCCGTCGCAGGCGGCTGCTCGACGGTGGCGATCGGCTCCTGGACCACTTCCTGCGTCGGCGCCTCGGTGGGCGCCCGCGCGATTTGGTCGGCGACGGCCTCGGGAGCCTGGCGGCCGCAGCCGGCGGCGGCGGCCAATGCCGCGGTCAGCAATCCGGCAGACAAGTACTCGAGCAGCTTCTTCATGAGGTGGCCCTCTGTGACTCTGGCTTCGTGTCCGGTATGGTGCGCCCGATGGCTGCCCGCGACCAACCTGGGCAGGCGACCCCGATGGCCGGGCGTGCCACGCCCGGCGCGATCGGTGTGCCGCCATCGTCGCCGCGCTGATCGTAGCGCTGCGACGCGCGCGCCGCGATCCTCAGCGCAGGCCCTGGACGTACGAGGCCACGGCCTCGATCTGCTCGTCCGACAGGGCGCTCGCGACGTTGCGCATCATCTGATTCTGGTCCGTGGTGCGGGTTCCGGCCTTGTAGGCGCGCAGCTGCGCGGCCACGTAGGTCGCGTGCTGGCCCTTGATGGAGGGGTAGAGCGCCGCAGGGTTGCCGGCGCCGGTCGGGCCGTGGCAGGCCGCGCACGCGGCGGTTTCGGTCTCCTTGTCGCCCCCACGATAGAGTCGCTCGCCGAGTTCCAGGCGGGCGGGATCGGCCTCCAGGGGAGCGGGCGTCTGCGCTGCGTAATAGGCAGCGAGATCGCGGATGTCTTCGTCGCTCAGGGTGGTCGCCATGGGCGACATGAGCGGATCGGTGCGGGTGCCGTCGCGGAACAGCTCGAGCTGCTTGGCGACGTATTGCGCGTGCTGGCCGGCGAGGCTCGGCCAGACCGGGTTGGTGCTATTGCCGTTCACGCCGTGGCAGGCCACGCACGGCGCCGCCTTGGCCTGGCCCCGCTCGACGGATCCTACTTCCGCGTTGGCGGCCTCGGCCAGGGCGCTCCCCGCGCCAAGCGCGCACAATGCCGACAACAGGACGATGGGCTGAAACTTCATTTCCTCGCGACTCCGGATGCTGGCGCGCCTTCGGACCGCCGCCATGTGAGCGGCCGTTCCGGCGCAAAGGGCCCGAAATTGTACACTAGCAGGTCGTCGCGCTTGCCATCGACCTGGTCTGCGTTATCGGGCACGCTGCCGTGCATGTTACCGGAGAGCGCCCGACGGGTCCGCGAGCGGCGGCCGGACGATCGCCCGCCGCCCCCCATCGAGCCCGGTGTCCGGGCATCGGGGCGCAGGGCCCGCCATCCGAATGTTCGATTGACGCCCATGCCGCACTTTCCCCCCACCGAATTCCTGTTGAGCGCCTGGCAGCCGAACCAGTTTCCGGCCGACCGGGGTGCAGAGATCGCCTTTGCCGGGCGTTCGAACGCCGGCAAGTCGAGCGCCATCAACCTGGTCACGGGTCGGTCCAGCCTGGCTCGCGTGAGTCGCACGCCCGGGCGCACCCAGCTCATCAACTTCTTCGGGGTGGGGGGAGCCGAGCGGCGGATCGTCGACTTGCCGGGTTACGGCTACGCCAAGGTCCCGGCCACGATGCAGCAACACTGGCGAACGCTCCTCGCCCGGTACTTGCAGCGCCGCGCCTCGCTGGTCGGGCTGGTCATCGTGATGGACGCGCGCCGGCCGCTCACCGAGGTCGATCGTCAGCTTCTGGCGATGATCGGCCCGCGTTCGCTCGATGTGCACGTGCTGCTGACCAAGTGCGACAAGCTGAGTCGCAGCCAGGCGGCGCAGACGCTCGCGCGCACGCGCGCGGCAATGGACGAACTCACCACCGGGACGGCGACCGTGCAGCGTTTCTCCGCGGTGAGCAGGGAGGGGCTCGACGAGGCGCGCCAGCGCGTACTGTCCCTGCTGGCGGGTGCGAAGGCGACCGATAAAAAGAACCCCGATGGCGGTTAGCCATCGGGGACAGTGTTACCCGGCATGGGGATGGACCGGGTTACCGTCCGCTCAGGGAGGTCAGCGGACGAGAGCGTCCTGGCCGACGCTCGATGACTAGGACGCGCCAATTTGGGAAAAGTTCCGCGCCTCGGAACGGGCCGCGACGGCAAAGAAACGTAGGGGATTTCAGTCCCTGGTGTGCGGTCCTGGGCGTGTCGACGCCCGTCGGGCGTGCGCGTGCCAGGTTTGGATGGTGGGGGCGCCACGCTGTGGCGATCGGCGCATGCAAGAGCGCCGTTCGGCCGGCACGCGACCGGCGCGAACGGCATTCGGCGTGTCACAGGAACGTATAGGTCAGGCCCAGCGACAGCATGTTCAGGTCCTCGGCGGAGTCTACGTCGAACACTTCGTACTCGGCGCGGACGCTGAGGCTCAGCAGGCGGAACTGGACTCCGAGCCCGTAGGCGAAGTCGGTGCCGTCCCGCGAAACGAGCCGCCCCACGGTATCGCTGTCGACCTTGGTGTCCCAGCGGTACAGGCCCGCCTTGGCGAACAGATCCACCGGTCCGACCGGCACGAAGCCGACCGCGAAGGCGGAGAGACCCTCTGTCTTGGTGGACAATCCAGCGTCCTTGACCTTGCCCAGGTTGACGTAGCTTGCCTCGATACCGAACGAGTCCAGCAGGCGCAGGCCGCCGATCAGCTTGAACGCCGTATCGTCATCGTCGATGCGCACGCTGTCGGTCCGCAGGTCCACGTCGGCGCGGCCGATGCTGCCGCCCACGTAGATGCCCTGGTCCGCAGCGCTCACGGTGCCGCCGCAGCCGAGCAGCACCAGCGCCCCCAGCGCTCCTGCCACGGACGGGGCCCGCGAGCGCATTCCCGAATTGATCATGTCGCCTCCTGGAGTCAGTCGAACGAGTACAAGACCCGAAAGAATGCCCGATGCGGCTGAACGTTTCCTGACCGTGTGTCACGAGAGACGGCCGCTCGGCCTTGCGCCGGGCATGGATGATGAGTTGACGGGGGAGCAATCGGCCGTCGCGCCGGTCAATGCGCCTCGTCCCAGTTCGCGCCGATGCCGATCTCGACCTTGAGCGGCACGCGCAGGCTCGCTGCGCGGCTCATCAGGTCGCGCACGCGCGCGGCCAGCTCGTCGGCCTGGTCGCGCCGCACCTCGAACACCAGCTCGTCGTGCACCTGCATGATCAGGCGGGCATCGATGCGCGAATCGGCGAGCCAGCGGTCCACCGCGATCATGGCGCGCTTGATGATGTCGGCGGCCGTGCCTTGCATCGGTGCGTTGATCGCGGCGCGCTCGGCCGCCTGGCGCAGACCACTGTTGCGCGAGTCGATGTCGTTGAGGTACAGGCGACGGCCGAACACCGTCTCGACGTAGCCGCGCTCGCGCGCCTGACGGCGCGTCTCGTCCATGTAGCGGCGCACGCCGGGATAGCGCTCGAAATACAGCTCCACGTACTTTTGCGCCTCGCTGCGCTCGATGCCGAGCTGGCGGGCCAGACCGAAGGCCGACATGCCGTAGATCAAGCCGAAATTGATTGCCTTCGCGGAGCGACGCTGTTCGGCGCTCACCTCCTCGAGCGGCACGCCGAACACTTCGGCGGCGGTGGCCTGGTGGATGTCGCGCTCCTCGCCGAAGGCGGCGAGCAGGCCCTCGTCGCCCGACAGGTGCGCCATGATGCGCAGCTCGATCTGTGAGTAGTCGGCCGCGAGAATGCAGGCGTCCGGCGGTGCGACGAATGCCTGGCGGATGCGCCGGCCTTCGAGCGTGCGGATGGGAATGTTCTGCAGGTTCGGATCGGCGGACGACAGTCGCCCGGTCGCCGCCACGGCCTGGTGATAGCAGGTGTGCACGCGCCCGGTCGCCGGGTTGATCTGTGCCGGAAGCTTGTCGGCGTACGTCGACTTGAGCTTGGCGAAGCCGCGGTACTCGAGGATGAGGCGCGGCAGCTCGTAGCTGACAGCGAGCTCCTCGAGCACGTCCTCGGCCGTGGATGGCTGCCCGGTGGGGGTCTTGCGCAAGCTGGGCAGCCCCAGCTTGTCGAACAGCACGTGCTGGAGCTGCTTGGGCGAATCGATGGAGAACGGTCCGCCCGCGATCGCGTGCGCCTGCGCCTCGATCTCGCGCATGCGCGCCGCCAGCTCGCGGCTTTGCTGCTCGAGCCTGGCGCCGTCGATGAGCACGCCTGCGCGCTCCATGCGCCGCAGCACCGTCACCAGGGGTCGTTCGATGGTCTCGTACAGGGCCTGCAGCGCCGGGATTTCCGCGATACGCGGCCAGAGTGTCCGGTGCAGCGTCAGAGCGAGCTCGGCCTGCTCGGCCACATAGCTCGTGGCCTTGTCCACCGGCACCTGCTCGAAGCTGATCTGACGCGCGCCCTTGCCCGCGACGTCCTCGTAGCGCACCGGGTCGACCCCCAGATACTTGCGCGCGATCGCGTCCAGATCGTGACGCGTCGCCGTGCTGTTCCAGACGTAGGACTCCAGCATGACGTCGAATACCAGGCCGCGCGGCTCGATGCCGTGCCGCCCGAGTACGTGCGCATCGAACTTCGAGTAATGGGCCACCTTGACGATGCGCTCGTCCTCGAGCAGCGACGCCAGCCGGCCCAGCACCACGTCGCCGGCGAGCTGCGTCGGCGCGCCGGCGTAGCGGTGCGCGACCGGGATATAGGCGGCGCGACCCGGCTCGACGCTCAAGGCGAAGCCCACGGGTTCGGCGCGCATGTAGTCGGCCGAGCCGGTCTGGATGCGCAGGGCGAACGTGCCGGACTCGCGAATGAGCGCGATCCAGCGCTCGAGTCCCGACTCGTCGACGAGGGTTTCATATTCGCGCGTGCGCGCCTGGGCAGCGCTCGTCGCCGTGGCGACCGGCTCGCCGGTGGCCTGCTGTCCCTCGAGATTGCGCAGCAATCCGCGCAATTCCAGCCGCGTGTAGATCTCGCGCAGCCGCGTGCGATCCGGCGCTCGCCGCGCCAGCGATTCGAACGGCAGATCGAGCGGCACGTTGCAATCCAGCGTGGCCAGCTTGCGCGACAGCTCGAGAGTCTCGAGGCCGGCGCGCAGATTTTCGCCCACCTTGCCGGTGATCGCGCCGGCGTTCTCCACCAGCTTGTCGAGGGTGCCGTAGTCGTTGAGCCATTTGGCTGCGGTTTTCGGTCCGACCTTCGGTATGCCGGGAATGTTGTCCGAGGAATCACCGACCAAGGCGAGATAGTCGACGATCTGCTCGGGATAGACATCGAACTTGTGCTTGACGCCGGCGCGGTCCAGGCGCGAGCCGGTCATCGTGTTCACCAGCTTGATGCGCTCGCCGACGAGCTGCGCCATGTCCTTGTCGCCGGTGGAGATCAACACGTCGATGCCGCGCTCGGCCGCGCGAGTGGCGAGCGTGCCGATCACGTCGTCGGCTTCCACGCCATCGATGCGCAGCAGCGGCAGCCCCATGGCTTCGACGGCTTCGAGCAAAGGCTGCACCTGCACGCGCAACTCGTCGGGCATCGGCTGACGCTGCGCCTTGTAGTCCTCGAACAGCTTGTCGCGGAAAGTGCGGCCCGGCGCATCGAACACCACGGCCATGAAATCCGGCGACTCCTCGCGGATGAGCTTGTGGATCATGTTCAGCACGCCGAGCACCGCGCCGGTCGGCTCACCCTTCGAGGTGGTGAGGCGCGGCAGCGCATGAAAGGCCCGGTAGAGGTACGAGGAACCGTCGACCAGCACCAGCTTGCGCAATGAATGCTCGGCGGCGCTCATTCGTGCTCTCCTTGCGGACGTGGCGGTGTGGGGGCGCGATCCGGTCCCGGCGGCGTCAGCGGCGCCTCGTTCCCGCCGGGAATATCGCCGGGCTCCACGTCGCGGCCGACCGGCGGGTGCGTGTCGCGGTCTCGCTTCTGCGACTGCGGTGCGGGGGCGCGGCGTGCGGGATCCTGTGTCGGACGCGTGCCGCCGGCCGCCTCGGGGGCGCTGCGCGCCGCGCGCGCGGGCGGTTCTCCGGGCATGTAGAGCGGACCCTTCAAGCCGCAGGCTGCGACCGCCAGCATGAGTGCCGTGCAGGCCGTCAATCGAACGGGGATCGTCATCGGCGCAGTATACCCAATGGGGCGGCCGAAACCCCGCGCGGCGGCGCTCGCAAGGCGCGCGGGGCGCGCGGAAACTGCACCGGTCGGCGCCGGCTACGACTTCTTGTCGAGCTCGGCGCCGATGCGGCGGTAGGCCTCGCGAAACGGAATGCCTTCCTTCACCACCAGCTCGTTGGCGCGCTCGGCGGCGTGAATCGCCGGATCGAGGTGAATACGCTCGCGGCGAAACCGCACGCCCGCCAGGGCCGCCGGCAAGATGGCCAGCGTTTCGAGGCATACGTCGATGCTGCGAAACAGCGGTGCCTTGATGAGCTGCAGGTCGCGCTGGTAACCCGAGGGCAGCTTGGCCACGATGCCGAGTACCTCCATCAGGCTGGCGTGGGCGGTGGCGGTGCGGCCGCGGATCAGCTCGAACACGTCGGGGTTGCGCTTCTGCGGCATGATGGAGGAGCCGGTCGTGAACGCCGCCGGCAACTCGACGAAGGAGAATTCCTGAGAGTAGAACAGCAGCAGATCCGCAGCGAGGCGGCCCACGTCCTGCATGGTGAGCGCGATCTCGAACAGCAGCTGCGCCTCGGCCTTGCCGCGTGAGAGCTGCACCGCGGTCACCGGCTCGTGCACTTCGCTGAAGCCCAGCGCCTCGCACGTGCGTGCCCGATCGATGGGCAGTCCGGGTGTGCCGTAGCCGGCGGCGGATCCCAGGGGGCTCTTCTGCAGACGGCGATGCACCTGGCGCAGCGCCTGCGCATCGTCACGCAGCTCGGCCGCGAATCCGCCCGCCCAAAGCGGCACCGAGCTCGGCATGGCCTGCTGCATGTGCGTATACCCCGGCAGAACCGTGTCGGCTTCGCGTCGTGCGAGATCGTCGAGCGCCTCCGCCACGTCCAGGATGCGCGCCTCGATTTCGTCGACTACATCGCGCAGGTAGAGCCTCAGGGCGGTGAGCACCTGGTCGTTGCGCGAACGCCCGAGATGCACGCGCGCACCGGCCGCGCCGATTCTGGCCGTGAGCAGGTTCTCGAGCGCCGTCTGGCCATCCTCGTGCTCGAGCTCGACCTGCCACTCGCCGCGCGCGTGCTCGGCGGCGAGCTCGTTCAGTCCGGCGACGATTTTCGCCAGGTCGTCGGCGGCGAGCAGACCCTGCGCGTGCAGCATCTGCGCATGCGCGATGGAGGCGCGCATGCGCAGATGCTGCACGCGCAGGGTC
>QGUO01000439.1 GCA_003242495.1 Pseudomonadota bacterium
CCGTGACGACATGTAAAGCCGGCCGACACTCATTGGGAGCCGCCGCTTCACCTGCTCACCGTGCGACCCGCCGCGCGCACAAGGCCCCGGACATGATCGCTCGAATCCCTCAGCGCCCGCGCCGCGGGCACGACACCGGTCCTCGAATCTGTGACCGAATATGCCATCATTCCGATGGATTTCATGCCACTCTAACCAACAACCCGTCGCCGCTCATCATGTCCGCTCAAACAGTCTCCGCGCCATTGCCCCTGCCCGCCCCCCGGACTCTCCGGGCCGCGCGCTTGCCGGCGGCGCACGGTTCCGCCTGACTCGACGCTGCGCAGTCGAGTATCCTCGCCATGGCATCCACCAAGGACCCGAGCAGCGACGCTGGCGTCAAGATCGCCCGGCACACCGCCGTCTACGCCATCGGCAACGTGGTGCGCCAACTCGCCGGCTTCATCATGCTGCCGGTGTACACCCGCTATCTCACGCCCGCGGACTACGGTGCGGTCGGCCTGCTCGCCTTTGCGCTCGCGATACTCGAGCCGTTCTTCGGCGCGCGCATGACGCAGGCGATCCCGAAGTTCTATTTCCTGGAAAAATCCGAGCGCTCCCGCCAGGCCGTCATCACCAGCTCTCTGCTGATCACGGCATCCGTCAGCGCCGTGACGGCCGTGCTCATCTGTGTGTTCCGCGATCCCGCGTCCGAGCTCCTGTTCGGCACGACGGAGTACGCCCTGGCGACGGCCTTGTTCGGGCTCAACATGCTCACGCAGCCGGTCGAGTACTCCGGAATGACCTTCATCCGGATGCAGCAGCGCTCGATACTGTTTCTGTGCGTCAGTCTCGCCAAGATGTGCGTGCAGATCGCCCTCAATGTGTGGCTCGTGGTGTTCCTCGAGCTCGGGGTGCTCGGCGTGATCCTGAGCGGCGTGATCGCCTCCTCGACTTTCGGCCTCGCCCTGACGCTCTATACGTTCTACTACAACCGGCCGCGCTTCGATTCCGCCATCGCATGGAGAATGCTCAAGTTCTCCTGGCCGCTGTGGTTCGCCGGCCTCGCCGGCCTCTATATCGGCTCGTCGAACCGACTCTACCTGCGGGTCTTCGGCTCTCTCGACGATGTGGGCCTCATCGAGCTGGGCACCCGCTTCGCGAGCATCATCGGGCTGCTGATCTGGACGCCCTTCAGCCAGCATTGGGACACCGTCAGCTACAAGTACTACAGCGAGAACAATGCCGCGCGGCTCTTTCAGGGCGCATTCCTCATCATGGGCACCCTGATGGTGGTGGCAGGCCTCGGCATCAGCATCTTTGCCGAGCCGGTCATCCAGATCATGGCCGCGGAACCCTTTCATGCCGCTGCAGGGACCGTTCCCTTCCTGACCCTGGGGTTCATGCTCAACTGCCTGGTCGGGTTCTTCTACTTCAGTTTCATGGTCACGGACAACACCAAGGTGTTTGGCTATTGCCACTACTTCACCGCCGCGATCATTACGGTGTGTTTTCTTGCGCTCATTCCTCCACTGCGCGAGGTCGGCGCCGCAGCCGGTCAATGCCTGGCGTATGCCGTCACCTTCGTGTTCGTGCACCGGCTATCGCGCAAGTACTACGATCCGGGGATCAAGCTGGGTTTCCTGTTCGGCATGATCGGGCTTTCGGCCGCCGCGTACATCCTGAGCAACCTGATCCTTGCGCAGGAGACATTGATGGCCGATCTCGCCGTCAAGGCAGCCGTCTACCTGGCCACCTGCGCGCTGCTGGGCGCCATCTGCGCCCGCCAGGTCAAACAGGCGTACCCGGAGGTTTACGCCTCTGTCGGCGCCTGGCTGGAACAATGGCGCGGCAGGATACTCGGGGGGCGTGCGGAGACGGCTACCTGATCGCGCCGGCGGCCGCCGCATCGAGCAAGGCGTCGAATCTCGGCAGAATGCCGCTCCAGGAATAATTGTCGATGACGAACTGGCGGGCGTTGCGCGCAATCTGCCGGGCACGCTCGGGTGCGGATTTCAGCGCGAGAATCGCCTCGACGAATTCTTCGTCCGTATCGCAGATCACGAGGTGCTCGCCGCTCACGCCGCCGATGCCGCCGTTCGCCATGGCGTTGCAGATCACCACTTTCTCGGCGTACATGGCTTCGAGCACCTTGTTCTGCTGCCCTGCACCCGAGCGCATCGGGAAGACGAAGTAGTCGACCTGCTCGACGTAGGGCCAGATGGTGTCCACGGTGCCGGTGACGACCACATCCTCTGCGGCGAGCGCCTGGACCTCCGGTGCGGGGCTACGCCCGATGATCACCAGCCGGAAATCGGCGTCACGCTGCTGCACCGCGCGCAGGATGCCAGACAACCGTTGGGCGGCTTCGATGTTCGGAGGATACGCCATGTTGCCCAGGTAGCCGAGCGTGAGCGTCGTGTCAGGGGTCCGGGCGCCGTGGCGCGGCTCGGTCGCGCCGTGAGCCTTGTAGTCCTGGATGTAGACGCCATTGGGGATGACCTCGATCCTGGACTGGTCGCACACCTCGTCCATGAAGGCGCGGGCGTCCACCGGCGAGATGTACACGCTTGCCCGCACCCGCCCGCTCACCATGCGCTCCCACGCGCGTAGCGCCAGGCCATCGAGCCAGTGAGACAGCGTGCGCTTTGCGAGCCGCGAGTGATGCAGATAGGACGAGTCGATCGCGTCCAGCACGATTCTTTGCGGGTCGAATACCTCCAAGGCCACGTCCGTGTACCACATCGATACCCAGACGATGGCATCATGATCCTCACGCGCCACCTTGCGCATGAAGCTTGCGATGCTCGCCCGGTCGTAGCAATACAGCGCGTGCGGCGTGGCGCCCGGCAGCATCGACCGCAAGCGCACCAGCGCTCTCTTCATCCCGGAAGGCGTCACCCGCTCCCGACGATGGATGCGCACCGAAGCACACAGGCCCTGAAGCCGTTCCAGGTCAGGGGCGTGCACCTCGTTTGCGCAAATGACCACGACATGCACCTCGTTGTGCTGAGCCAGGTGCTCGAGGATGGGCGCCCAGCGGATCGAGATGCCGTTTTCGCGCGCGGGATACGGAAAGAGGGGGAAGACCAGCAGTACGGATCGACGCATCGAATCGTTGTTTCCTGATTGCAGTCGCACCGCGGCAGACCGCACTTCAACCCGCGACATCACGCAGCACCTCATGCATTGCCTGGATGTGCGCCGCCGATACCTGGGCGTGGACCGGCAACGTAAGCAGCCGGATGGCAAAGCACTGCGCACCAGGGTAGTTCCCTGTGCCGGTGACACGTCCCGATGCGCCCGGGATCTGGCTCAGCGGGCGGCCATACAGCACCGTGCCGCCCAGCCCGCGGCGTCGCAGCCGACGCAATGCGCGGTCGCGCAGGTCGGACCGGGCAAACAGGACGGGAAAC
>QGUO01000035.1 GCA_003242495.1 Pseudomonadota bacterium
CCTCCGGTTCGCCGTGCACGGCCGGGGACCAGGCCAGCTCGAAGTCCCGATCCGGCGGGACGTGCTCGCGGCGCAGGCTGACACGCGCGCGCCGGCCGGCGCGCTCGATGTTCACCGCGTGATGGGAGCTGGTGATGCGTTCGATGTCCACGCCCGCATCCAGGTCGATGTCGATGCTGACGCGCTGACGGGTCGTGTCGGCATGCGCCAGCCGCGGATGCAGGTCGCCGAGTGTCGACGTATCGTCGCCGCTGGCGGCCAGGCTGACGCTTGCCGTCGGCCTCTCCGGGTGAAGTGCGGCGTCCGGCGTATCGAGCACCACATCGGGCAGGTAGCGCGGCGTGATGGTCAACGGCAGGCGCACGCTGTAGCGGGCGCCGTCCTGATCCGCGATCTGCAGGTAGCCGATGGTGATCTCGATCGACTCGCCGGGGCCGATGTTGGCGACTGCCGTGCGGAACAGATTGGGCCGCTTCTGGTGCACGACACTGGCGCGCCGTCCCTGCGCGCGCGCCTGCTCATACAGTCGCTGGGCCTCGACCTTCTCGCGTATCTCGCCGACCACGATGCGCTCGCCCACCTGCATGCGCAGCCGGTCGACCGCCGCGTTCTCGGGCAAGGGAAAGGCATAGAGACCCTCCACCCAGCGCTCGCCGGGATTGTGGAAGGTCTGGCGTACCTCGACCCGCGCGATGAGCCCCGTGATGTGCATGCGTACGGCGGTATGGACGCGCGGCGCCGCGATCCGAGCGCCGTCCTCGTCGAGGAACAGCAGCGTGCCGGCGCCGACCTGCTCGAGCGACGCCTGTGCCCGGATGGGGCCGGCTTGCAGGAACGCGAGCAGACACAGGCCGATCGTGACGAACGGCGTTTTGACCCATGACTTCGGTTGCCAGGTCCGCGGTCGAGCAAGGTTGCGAGCCTCCGAGGGGCTGCGCGACCAGCGCGGCGGCCAAGTGCGATGCTTGCGTAACAGGGCGCCCAGACAGCGCCGATGAGTACTGACTTGCATTGGTTATCGTCTCCCCGGAGATACGGCGACCCTGTGGGCCGGGCTTGTCCGAGGAGGCATTGCAGCGGGGGAAGACGCCTGGAGCAGGGCCGGATCCGGGCAACCGGCGGACGGCTTGTGGCGAATCATGGCGCCGCGCCGACAGGGCGCGGCGGTAGTGCAAACCGGGCAGCGCGAGTAGCATCGCGAACCGCGCCTGCCTGCCGGGCCGGCGCGCGTGAGTCGAGGAGAAGGTCATGGTTCGCAGAACACTGTTGTGGCTGACGGCGGCCTTGGTGCTGTGCGCGTGCGGTGAGCAGACGACGGGGCGACGCGTCGTTCAGCCGCCGCCGGCCGGCGCGGCCGCGCAGGACGAGCTGCCGCCTTTCGTGGGCCGTGTATGGCGTCTCATCACACCGGGCTCCGCGCCAGGCTCGCTACGCATTTTCCTCGAGGACCGCACCCTGGTGATGGTCTCCTGCGTGGAGCCTTACCGGCTGGCGAAGTGGGGCATCGCGGGCTCGAACATTCGCTGGCTCGAGAGCACCATTCCCATCGAGGTGGAATACGAGATGCCCTCGCCCGATGAGCTCGTGCTGCGCATTGCCGGGCAGGATCGCGAGCAGACGCTGGTGGCGGCGAGCGCGCCCTACGTGTGCCCGGAACGCTGAACGGGGGGCGCGGGCCTGCGCGCTGCGAGCGTCATGACCCCGTCAGGTCGTGCGCGTTCCTCGGCGCTTCTTCAGAAGGATGTCGTCGCACCAGCTAAGGGCCGCGGTGACGTTCGGGAATCCCACGGTGCTCGTCACGCAAATGAGCGCGTGGCGCAGCTCGTCCGGCGTGGCGCCGGCTTCCAGCGCGCGCCGCACGTGGCTGTGGACTGCGCCTTCGGAGCGGATGGCCGCGGCCGCGGCGAGCTGCACCAGGTGCACGGTCTTCTCGTCGAGCGGCCCATGGTCGCGCACGACCGTACCGAGGGCCTCTACGGCCTCCAGATACGCTGGGTGCTTCTTTTTGAGATACAGATAGAACCCCGGAACTCGTTCCGCCATGGCGGTACCTCGCTGGTGAATCGCTGAGCCGGGTCTGGCGCTGCCCGGGCCGATAGCGGAATATGCGTCCGTCCGGCGCCGCAACCTATCCGCAAATGCCGCTTAGGCAGCCCGAGTGACGCGTGCGACCGGTGCGAGGTCCAGAAGCATGCAGTACATTTTCGAGCCCCAGGCGCGCCCCAGTGTGGCCATCGCCGACCACTCCGCGCGCTTCCCCGTGCACCGCATTTACTGCGTGGGACGCAACTACGCGGCCCACGCCCGTGAAATGGGCGGCGATCCGGAGCGTGAGCCGCCGTTCTTCTTCACCAAGCCGGCCGACGCCGTCGTGGACGCGGGCGTCGACGCCGGGGCGACGATCCCTTATCCGCCGGACACCGCCGACCTGCATCACGAGATCGAGCTGGTCGTGGCCATCGATCGGGGCGGGACGGACATCTCGCCAGGCTCCGCCCTGGAGCATGTGTTCGGCTATGCACCGGGCATCGATCTCACGCGTCGCGACCGCCAGGCGCAAGCGCGGGCCAAGGGTTTGCCGTGGGACTGGAGCAAGGGCTTCGACCGCTCCGCGCCGCTGGCGCCGCTGCAGCGTGTGGCCGCCGTCGGGCACCCGACTCGCGGGCGCATCTGGCTCGAGGTCGAGAATGAACTGCGTCAGGAGGGTGACCTCGCCGACCTGATCTGGAGCGTGCCCGAGATCATCGCCATCGTGAGCCGCTCCATGGCGCTGCAGCCCGGCGACCTGATCTTCACCGGCACGCCGGCCGGCGTGGGTCCCATCCTGCCCGGGCAGCGTGTACGGGGCGGTATCGAGGGACTTGGCGAGATCGCGCTGACCGTCGCCGAGCGCCGCTGAGGGACGCTGCAGGGGACCGCGAATCCCGTTCGCACCCGCCCGGCTGCCGCCTGCCGGGTCAGCTCACGCGCCAACGACGTGACGAGCGCCGCGGCGCCCAGGCGCGCCGTGTCCGCGCGGGTGGAGCTTGCCGGGCCTGTCGGCAAGGACGCGTGGCACGGTGCGTGACAAGCATCCATCTCACGGGAAATTCGTCGAGACTTCCTGCACACTACGCGCCTTTTTCATCGCCGGATGGCGCGCGGGTCGCCCGCAGAGGCGACCCGTGCACCCTCGGCCGCATGCCCGTTCACAGGCCTTCCTTCATGAGCTCGCTCGTCGACGTCGGTACTGCTCCCTCCAAAGCGACGCCCCGGGAGTGGATCGGTCTTGCAGTCATCGCGCTGCCCTGCCTGGTCTATTCGATGGATCTGAACGTGCTGAATCTCGCGGTGCCGCACCTCACCGCGGATCTGCGCCCGAGCGCCACGCAGCTGCTGTGGATCGTGGACATCTACGGCTTTCTGCTGGCCGGCTTTCTGATACCGATGGGCACACTGGGCGATCGCATCGGACGGCGCCGGTTACTCATGATCGGAGCGGCGGCCTTCGGCGCGGCATCGGTGCTTGCGGCGTTCTCGAGCAGCGCTGAAACGTTGATCGTCGCACGCGCCGTCCTGGGCGTGGCCGCGGCGACGCTCGCGCCGTCCACGCTGTCATTGATCCGCAACATGTTTCTCGACGCACGCGAGCGCACCTTGGCCATTGGCATCTGGGTGGGCTGCTTCGCGGCGGGCAGTGTGTTCGGGCCGGTGGTCGGCGGCGTGCTGCTGGAGTACTTCTGGTGGGGCTCGGTGTTCCTGGTGGCGGTCCCGGTGATGGTGCTGCTGCTCCTGCTGGCGCCGCTGCTGCTGCCCGAGTTCCGCGACCCGAACGCCGGTCGCATGGACCTGCCTAGCGCGGCGCTCGCCACCACGACGGTGCTGGCCATGATCTATGGCATGAAGCGCGCGGCCGAGCACGGCGCGGACCTCGGCGCCGGGCTGGGCGTGCTCCTGAGTCTCGCCATCGGCATGATCTTCGTGCGTCGTCAGCGAGCGCTCGCCGAGCCGATGATCGACCTGCAGTTGTTCCGTGATCCGTTGTTCAGTGCCGCTCTGGCGGTGAACGTGGTCGGTGTCTTCGCCGCGTTCGGCTCGTTTCTGTTCATCACGCAGTATCTGCAGCTCGTGCTGGACCTCCGCCCGCTCGAGGCGGGGTTGTGGCTGGCGCCGTCGGGAGTGGTGTTCATCGCCGGCTCGCTGCTGGCGCCGGTGATCGTGCGCCGCTTCGCAGCGTGCACGGTGTTGATCGGGGGGTTCCTGGTGACGGCGATCGGCTATGGCGTGCTGACCCAGGTCAGCGCCACGGGCGACCTGTGGGTGGTGTTCGCGGGCTTCATGGTGTTCTGTGCCGGGCTGGCGCCCATGGGTACGCTCACGACGGACCTGGTGATGTCGGCGGCACCACCGGAAAAGGCAGGCGCCGCGTCCGGCATATCCGAGACCAGCTTCGAGTTCGGGGCGGCCGCTGGCGTCGCGGTGCTCGGCAGCATCGTCACAGCGCTGTACCGCACGCGCTTGTCTGAGACCGGCCTGCCGCACGTTCCGCCCGCTGTGCTCGATGCCGCGCGCGACACGCTCGCTGCCGCGGTGGCGGCTGCGCACGATCTGCAGGGTGAAGCTCGCGCGTCGTTGCTGGCCGCTGCAAGGGAAGCCTTCACCCTGGCCATGCAGGCGAGCGCGCTCGTCAGTGCGGCGCTGGCGCTCGTGGCGGCGATCGTGTGCACCCGTTTCATGCCGCGGTCGCCGGCACCCGGCTGACCCGGACTCTCGGTTGCCGACGGACGCCACCGCCATCAGCCGTAGTGCGGCTCCTGCACCTTGCCCCAGAACACCCGGTACACGAACATCGTGTAGCCGGCGATGGCGGGCAGCACGATGAGTGTGCCGACCAGGATGAACATCAACGATTCCGGCGCGGCCGCCGACTCCCAGATGTGCAGGCGGTCGACCACCAGGTATGGAAAGAGGCTGTACGCCAACCCGCTGAAGGCCAGCAGGAAAATACCGATGGTGCAGGCGAAGGGCGCCCAGCACCAGCGGTTGAGGCCCCGCTGGTTCCCGGCTGCCGCATCCTGCGCCAGGCGATGCAGAAAGACCCAGGCCAGGACGAACAACGCCAGGGTGAGCAGCGGAATGGGCGCGAGCACGACGATGTTCGGCAGCGAGAACCATTTCTGGAAAATGCTCGCGCTCACCAGCGGCGTGGCGATGGAGACGGCGGCCACGCCCACCGCCGTCAGCCACAGGCTGTGCTGCGCCCACTTCACGGCACGCGCCTGCAGCTCGCCCTCGGTCTTCATCAGGAGCCATCCGGCGCCGAGCAGCATATAGCCCGCGGCCAGGCATAGCCCGATGAACAGTGCGAAGGTCAGCTCGAGCCAGCCTTTCTCGAAGCCCACGATGAGCAAGCCGAGCATGGTGCCTTGTGACACGGCCGCGAGCAACGAGCCGGCAAAGAAGCTGCGGTCCCACCAGGGCTTGTGGTGCGCATCCGCCTTGACCCGAAAATCGAACGCGACGCCGCGCAGAATGAGGCCGACCAGCATGAGCGCCACGGGGATGTACAAGGAAGTGAGGATCACCCCGTGCGCCACCGGGAACGCCACCAGCAACAGGCCGATGCCGAGCACCAGCCAGGTCTCATTGGCATCCCAGAACGGTCCGATGGTGGAGATCATCAAGTCCCTGTCGTGCGGGCTTGCCTGGCGCACCAGGAGGCCGACGCCCAGGTCGTAGCCGTCCAGAATGACGTACAGCAGCACCGCAAGACCCATCAGGATCATGAAAATCAGCGGCAGCCAGAACGCTGCCCCCTCGAAGCCTGGGGGAACGACGTCGTTCATGAGCGTACCTGGTTGACATCCATCGTCGGGGTGATGGCCGGCGGCTGGTCCGGCACGCGCGCCTTGCGCGCGATGAAGAACAGGACCGAGACATAGGCCAGGATCAAAAAGACGTACAGCGCAAGGTACATGGTGAGCGTCAAGCCAATGGCGCCGCTCGGCACGTCCGAGGCGGCGTCCGCCGTAGGCAGCACCCCCTGGACGAGGTAGGGCTGGCGGCCGATCTCGGTGACATACCATCCGGCGACCACGGCCACCCATCCCGAGAAGGTCATGGCCACGAAGGTGCGCGCCAGCCAGGGCGGCAGCTCCCCTTGCATGCCTGCCCGCCGCCGCAGCTTGTAGGCCCCGATCCAGGAGAACACCAGCATGAGCACGCCGATGCCGACCATGATGCGGAACGCGAAAAACACGGGCGCGACCGGCGGATGCTCCCCGCGAAAGTCGTTCAGACCGCGCACTTCACCTTCGAAATCGTGCACCAGGTAGTAGGAGGCGAGTCCGGGGATGGCGACCTCGAAGCGATTCTCGCGGCGCGCCTCGTCGGGCCAGGCGAACAGCACGGCGGGCTGGCGACTCTGGGTTTCCCAGAAGCCCTCCATGGCGGCCAACTTGGCCGGTTGGTGCTCGAGGGTGTTCAGCCCGTGCAGGTCGCCGACCACGATCTGCAGCGGCGTCAGCACCGCGGCGGTGATCACCGCGGTGCGCAGGGCCACGCGGACATCGTCGCCTCGATCGCCGCGCAGCCAGCGATAGCTCGATACACCGGCGATCAGGAAGGCCACCGTCAGTCCCGAGGCGATCAGCATGTGCGTGAGCCGGTAGGGCAACGACGGATTGAACAGAATGGCCATCCAGTCGGTGGCGTGTGCGATCCCCTCGCGCATCTCGTAGCCCACTGGCGTCTGCATCCAGGAATTGAGCGCCAGGATCCAGAAAGCCGAGAGCGTGGTGCCGAACGCAACGAGGAAGGTCGCGAGGGTGTGCGTCCGGTTGCTCACGCGATTCATGCCGAACAGCATGATCGCGAGGAACGTGGCTTCCAGGAAGAATGCCGTGAGCACCTCGTAGGCGAGCAGCGGGCCGGCTATGTTGCCGACCGTATTCATGAACCCCGGCCAGTTCGTCCCGAACTGGAAGCTCATGGTCACGCCGCTCACTATGCCGAGCGCGAACGACAGGGCGAATATCTTCACCCAGAACCGGTAGGCATCCATCCACGGTGAGCGTTCCGCATCGGCCGTGGTCACATTCTTTACGGCCCTGCCATGGCGGACCTTGAAATAGAGGAGGACCCAGGCCAGCGCGATGGTGATCGCCGGGAACAGGATGTGAAAGGTGATGTTGGCCGCGAACTGGATCCGCGCCAGCATGAGGGCGGAGGTATCCATAGCGCAGCGGAGCATACCGAAGCTGCTGCGCCGCACGTATACGCGAATGTACCGGCTTCTCGCCGGTCGCCGCGCATGGGTTGAGCCGCTAGGCGGCCCTCATGATGAACCTGTGGACCAGCTCCTCGATGCGCTGCGCCTGCTCGGACAGCTCGTGCGCCATGCGGTTCAGGCTCTCGGTGTGCTGCGCGTTGGACAAGGTGGTCTGCTCCATGCTGCCGATCGCGGTGCTGATCTCGCGGATCGAGCGCGACTGCTCCAGGGAGGCGTCGGCGATCTGGGAAATCATTTCGGCGACGCTCTGCACGAACTGCGTGCCCTGGTCGACTTTCTCGACGTTGCTGCCGATGAGCACCTTGATCTGCTTGACGGCCTCGCTGCTGCGCCGCGCCAGATTGCGCACCTCCGCGGCGACCACGCTGAAGCCGCGGCCCTGTTCGCCGGCGCGCGCAGCCTCGACAGCCGCATTGAGCGCCAGAAGGTTGGTTTGAAACGCGATTTCCTCGATCACGCCGGTGATGCCGGCGATCTGCTTGGACGAGGTATTGATTTCCTGCATCGAGGAGACCACGGAGCGTTGCGTCTCGGACGCCTGCTCGCCAGCGCTCAGGATGGCATCGGCGTGCAGCTCCAAGGGGTCCACCGCATCCGTGGCCTCGCCCACGGTGAGGCGATTGGCCTGCATCGCGCTCTCGGTGGTGACTTGCGCCGAGCGAGTCACTTCCTCGATGGCCGCAGCCGTTTGCGCCAGTGAGGAGGCTTGTTGCTGCGTCTGCACGGCGATTCCGGTCACGCCGCTCGACAGCTTGGTGCTGAACGAGGACAGTGTTTCGCTTGCCTCGGTGAGCGCGACCAGGAGCGACTTGATGAGCTGCTTCACCTCGCCGAACCGCTCGGTGATGTCGTGCGCGTCGCTCGCGTCGATCACGCGCGTGATGTCGAGTCCCAGGCAGTTCACGAAATCGACCGTGTAGGCGTCGACATAGGCCTGCAGGTCATAGAGGAACACCGTGGCGATGGCGCGCTCGGCGCGCCGGCGCAGAATGGGACGGAAAAAGTACGTGCGGCGCAGGTGCTTCGCCACCAGCTCGTTGAGCACGGCATAGCCGCCGATGTACCACTTGAGCGGGAAGCTCGCTCGATTGAGCGTCTTGCCATGCTCCAGACATTCGTCGAAGTAGTCGAGGCCGAACTGGCCGCCACGCCGGCCACCGCGGCGTGCCTCGATGAAGATGTTGCGGAAGTAATCGGACTTCTGCCGCTCGATGCGCGCGCGGGTCTCCTCGAGGTTCGTGCTACGGAAACGCTCGTAGTAGGCGCGGATGGCGTCGTTGGCGAACAGTCGCTCGGTGTACTCTCGGGCAATCAGCGGCGCGACGCGCTGCCCCCACCGTGCGAGCGTGCGCAACACGGCGATATCCCGGCCCGTGAGACGCATGAACTGCTTGCGGGAGTCCAGGTTGGACGCGGATATATTGTAAAGTTCCGTGGGGCGCATCGCTGCCCTCGTGAGTCCCCGAATCCACGGCGGGATCGCTCGTAAGCGGCATATCGGCGCTCATCCATCAAAACTTGAGGTTTGCCCCATTCTGCCCATCGGGGATATGCCGTATGCACGCACCGAGGGAGTTCCCGGAATGACCGGGCCGCGGGCAGGGCAGGTGGTCACCGGTGGCCGCCGCCCGCCGAGGGCGGTCAACGTTCGGCCCGATGCGTCGGCCGGCAGCCGGGGCCGTGCTTTGCCATGCCGCAGCGCGCGTATTAGTGTTGCGGCCATGAGAAGAACGACTCTCGCGGCGCTGACCGGGAACCGCGCGCCGCCGGCGGCCGTCCGGACGCCCGCTGCGGTCATGCAACGCTTCGTCGTGCAGCCGGGCTTCCTGCTCGCCAAGATCGATCAGATCGCAACCGTCATCCATCGTGAGCTCGCCTGCAAGGAAACGCTCGCCCAGGCGGAGCTCCTCATCCTGCTCGCGACCATGGAGCACCCGGATCAGATCTCCCTGGCACGTGCCGCGGGGGCCGACACGTCGACCACGGCGCTCATTCTGGACAACCTCGCGGCGCGCAAGCTGATCCGGCGCGAGGCCAACCGTGCCGACCGTCGCCGCTCGCGCTTGCAGTTGACGGCCGCCGGGCGCCGTCGCGCGGTGGCCGCGCGCGAGGCCTGCGCCGCCACCGAGGCGCGGCTGCTCGAACCATTGCGCGCGACCGAGGCGGCCGAGCTGGTACGCATCTTGCGCAAGCTTGGCGGCCATCCCATGAGCGCGGCGCCGCCGTGGGCGCCGCGCGAGCTCGATGCCGCAGAGAATGTGCTCGCGAGCTCGGCGCGTTTTCTGTGTCGCCGCGCGTTGCAGGTCTGCGAGGCGCAATTCCTGGTGTGCACCGGTGCGCTCAATCTGACGCCGCGACAATACTCGCTGCTGTACATCCTGAACCGCCATCCACCGCTCAGCCAAGTGGGGTTTGCGCGTCTGTTCGGCCTGGACCCCGCGACCTGTGCGCTGATCATGAAGAACCTGTACGGCCGCGGTCTGCTCGAGCGGACGGTCTCCCCGCAGGATCGGCGCGAGCGCCTGTACTCGCTCACGGCGGCCGGCGAGGCGATGCTGGGTGCCGCGCAGCCCCTCGTTGACAAGTCAGACCGCCTGCTGTCGCGGTTGCTGACCAAGACCGAGCATCGTCGGCTGGTGCGTCACTTGCAGGAGATCACGCGCGCGCACATTCATCGGCTGCGCTTCCCGGGAGCGCTGTTTGCTTGATTCGCGGCGTCAGGTGCGCGCCTTGGCCGCACCCGCCTGAATGGTCGGTTTGGCGAGTGTCGACCGCCGTTCACGCACCCCTCGAAAGTCGTCAGCCGGGTTGACAGGGCCACCGGCCATAAACAATGATGTCTGACGATTAAGCCGGCCAATGCAGCCGGCCAGTAAAGGGGGATCGGTTCATGAGCGCGAGCGCGGCCTCATCGCACACCGTTGCAGCGACGACGCAGGTACGCACCCTGCCAGTACGCAATCCACGCAACGGGCAAACCGAGTTCGAGCTCACGGTCACCCCTCCCGACGAGGTCGCGCGGCGCGCGGCACGCCTGCGGGCCAACCAACCGGCCTGGGCGGCCCGGCCGCTTGCCGAACGCATCGCCGTGATGCGGCGCTGGGTGGGTGAGCTCCTGGCGCATGCCAAGGAGATCGGCGCGGCGGATGGCGCCGACACGGGCGGCTGCCACACCTCGCAATTCACCGCCTTCATTGCCGTTGCCAATATCAACGGCTGGTGTGAGGATGCCGAGGCCGTACTG
The DNA here is from genome assembly GCA_003242495.1 of Pseudomonadota bacterium. Taxonomy (GTDB): domain Bacteria; phylum Pseudomonadota; class Gammaproteobacteria; order Steroidobacterales; family Steroidobacteraceae; genus Steroidobacter. The sequence goes on from QGUO01000035.1 coordinate 10,515, forward strand.
AGACGCGCACATGTGGACGGCGCCTCGGTCACCATGCCATCGGTCGAGATCCGTTCGCAGCTCGTTCCCTACCCGCTGGTCGGCATCATCAGTCCCTGGAATGCGCCGATGATGCTGTCCTTGCTCGATGCGGTGCCAGCGCTGTTCGCCGGCTCGGCGGTGCTGCTCAAGCCGAGCGAAGTCACCCCGCGATTCGTCGAGCCATTGATGCGCACGGTGCGCAAGGTGCCGGAGCTGGCCGAGGTCTTCGACGTGGTGCTCGGCGACGGGCAGACCGGACAGGACGTGATCGCGCAGGCGGACCTCGTGTGCTTCACCGGCAGTGTCGCGACCGGGCGCAAGGTGGCGCTTGCCTGCGCCGAACGGCTCATCCCTTGTTTCCTGGAGCTCGGCGGCAAGGATCCGGCCATCGTCACCGAGCATGCCGACATCGATCGCGCCACGACCGCGGTGCTGCGCGGCGGGGTCTATGCCACCGGCCAGGTCTGCTATTCGGTGGAGCGCGTGTATGTGCACGAGTCGATTCACGACCGCTTCGTCGCGGAGCTGGTCCGCAAGGCACAGGCGGTGCAGCTCAATGATCGCGACCCGCTCGACGGACACATCGGGCCGTTCATTTTCGTGCGCCAGCCCGAGGTCGTCCAAGCGCACCTGCGCGATGCGCTCGCCAAGGGCGCCCAGGTGCTCACCGGCGGCGTCATCGAGAACCTCGGCGGCGGGCTGTACATGCGACCGACAGTGGTCACCGAGGTCGATCACGGCATGGTCTTGATGCGCGAGGAGACCTTCGGGCCCGTGCTGCCGGTGATGCGCTATCGCACGATCGACGAGGCCGTGGCGCTCGCCAACGACACCGAGTACGGGCTCACGGCCTCGGTCATCGCCGGCAGCGAGGCGGAGGCGCTGCCCATCGCCGAGCGGCTCAACGCCGGCAGCGTCAATGTGCAGGACACGTTTCTCACATTCGCCAAGCTGCGCAAGATCGGCACGCACAGCTTCGGTGTATCGGGCCTTGGCGGCTCACGCACCGGACCCGATTCGATCATGCGCTTCCTGCGGCGCAAGGCCATCATGACCAATCACGGTGCGCCGGCCAGCATCTTCGACGACAAGCCCGGAGACGTGGCAGGCCCGCGGCGCTGAGCGCGGCGCAGCCCGGCACGCGCAGCGGCACACGGTCCGAAAGCGAAAGAGGGGGGCGGACATGGCGGCGAACTGGTCCTTGAGCGCGCTCGACCGGCTAGAGATTCAGGAGCTCTACGCGCGCTACGCCTGGGGCATCGATCTGGCGGATGTGGACATGGCCTTGTCCACGTTCGCCGAGGACGCCTGGTTCGATCATCTCTGGCAAGGGCGAGTACAGGGGCACGAGGCCATTCGCAAGAATCTCGAGTCGCTGTGGTACGACCGGCAAAGCTGGTGGTACGGACGGCAGCACGTGATGAACCACTTCATCATGGACCCGCTCGAGCAGGAAGGCACCGCGCGCGTGCGCTGTTTCTTCCAGATCCTGCAGTTCAACGTCGAGTACCGCACCAATTTCGTGTTCGGCATCGGCACGCGCGACGACATCGTGGCGCGCGAGCAAGGGCGCTGGTTGTTCAAGTCGCTGCACGTCAACGCCTGGACGGAGATGGAGCAGGTGCCCTGGAAGGGCGAGCTGAAGTTGCGGCCGCGCCCCAAGGTTCCGCCGCCGCCGTCCGCCGGGTCGCGCCCGTGAGGCATCGCCGGCCATGAAGATCCGCGCCGCCGTCAGTCGCCCGGGAAGCACGGCACCCGCATTCGAGACCTTGAATCTCGAGGCGCCGCGCGCCGGGGAGCTCGGCGTGCGGGTGGTCGCCGCGGGCATTTGCCATACCGATTTGCATGCGCAGGCCGGACGGCTGGCTCCCTTGCCCATCGTGCTGGGGCACGAGGGAGTCGGCGTCGTCGAGCGCGTCGGCGAGGGCGTGCAGGGCTTTGCGCCCGGCGACCACGTGGTGCTGAGTGGCAGTTCCTGCGGCACCTGCCCGAACTGCCTGGGCGGTGTCCCGAGCTATTGTGATACCGCGATGCCGCGCAATTTCGGCGGCAGGCGCCTGGATGGCAGCACGGCGCTCAGGACCGAGGACGGGGCGCCCGTCCACTCGCATTTCTTCGGCCAGTCTTCTTTCGCGACGCACGTCGTGGCGCCCGCGGGCAGTGCGGTCAAGGTCGATCCCGCCTTGCCGCTCGCCGTGCTCGCGCCACTGGCCTGCGGCGTGATCACTGGCGCGGGCGCGGTCATCGCCGCGTTGCGCGTGGCGGCGGGCGAGAGCATCGCCATATTCGGCGTGGGCGGCGTGGGCCTGAGCGCGGTGATGGCGGCCCGCCTGGTGGGTGCCGAGCGGATCGTGGCGGTCGACGTCAACGAGAGTCGTTTGGCGCTGGCGCGCGAGCTGGGCGCGACCGACACGTTCGCGGCCGGGAGTGATGATCTGGCGGCGCGCATTCGCGCGCTGACCGGCCGCGGCGTGCATTACACCTTCAACACGACCGCGAGTCCCGCGGTGTTCTCCACGGCCGTCGATTGCCTGGCCATGCGCGGCATCGCCGGGTTCGTGACCGCGCCGCAGGGCGAGTGGGCCCCGCCCATGTTCCAGATGCTGTCAGGCGGTCGCATGGTGCGCGGCATTCTGGGCGGGGATGCCGCGCCTCGCACCTTCATTCCGATGCTGATCCGCTACTGGCAGCAGGGCCGCTTCCCGTTCGACCGGCTGGTGCGCTTTTACCCGTTCGCCGAGATCGCCCAGGCCTTCGCGCACGTAGCGGCCGGTGAGGTCATCAAGCCCGTCCTGCGAATGGAGTAAGGAGAGACCGATGGCGGCCAACGTTGCCCATATACAACGACGTCTGATCAATTGCCCGGGTGCGCGCAGCGCCATGGTGACGTCTGCCCGCCCGACGGGAGTCGCGCCATGAACCCGCAGATCCGTGCGCGTCTCGCGGCGCTCGGCACCGAGCTTTCGCCGGCCCTCATCGAGGGTACGCAGCGCATGTTCGCCGAATCCTGGAGCGGCCTCGCACCCGACACCCTGGTCGAGCGCGATTGCGCCTACGGCCCGCACGAGCGTCATCGCCTGGACGTGTTCAGCGCCGCCGGGCGGCGTGCCGCCCCGGTGCTGCTCTTCGTGCATGGCGGCGGGTTCGTCATGGGCGACAAGCGCTCGCCCGATCTGCCGTACTACGACAACATCGGCGACTTCGCCGTGCGCAACGGCTGGGTCGGCGTGACCATGACTTATCGGCTCGCGCCGGCGCATCCCTGGCCGGCCGGCTCTGAGGACGTGGCGAGCGCCATCGCGTGGCTGCATGCAAACATTGCCGCGCACGGCGGCGATCCCCGGCGCATTGTCCTGATGGGTCAGTCCGCCGGCGCCGTGCATGCGGCCGGCTACGTCGCGCATGCGCGCTTTCATGCGGCCAACGGCCCGGGCCTGGCCGGCGCCATACTGGTGAGCGGCATCTATGACGTGGCTGCCGCCAGCGTCAATCAATTCCACCTCGCGTATTACGGCGAAGACCGCGCGGCATGGCCGGCATGCTCCACGCTCGAGGGGCTGGTGGGCACCGACCTGCCGCTCATGCTGTCGGTCTCGGAATTCGACGGCGCGGACTTCCAACGCCAGGCGGCAGCGTTCGTGTCCGCCTACGCCGCCGCGCACGGGCGCTTCGCGCCGCTGCATTGGCTGCCCGGACACAACCATCTCTCGCCGGTGCTGGCCATCGGCTCGCCGGGCGAGACGCTCGGGCCGCTCATCCGCTCATTCGTCACGACGGTCTGCGCCGAGCACGACCGTGTGTCCGCTGCCTGAAGGAGCCCATCATGGTCGAACCCGTGAGATTTCCCGAAATCGAGCTGTACCAGGGCTGGGGCGAGCCCATGCGCACGGAGTGCGAG
>QGUO01000036.1 GCA_003242495.1 Pseudomonadota bacterium
CGTGATCCTCCTGTCTCGTGTCATCTCGTTCCACCTGCCTGAACTCTTTTTGTCCCGGCGAGTTCCGTCCGAGGCGCCGGCGCGCGGCGTTGTGGATCAGGAGGATGGAAGCATGACCAACGAGCAAGAGCGTGACCGCAGACGCGCGGTTCCGCCCGGCAACGAGGACCAGGGCATGCGCGACGACGAGATCCAGGCCGAGCAGGATGAAAACGTCCGCAAGCATCTCGGCAAGGCGGCGCCCGAGCGCCGTGCCCGGGACGACGTGCGCGGCGGCGACGAGCCGCCAACCACCGTTCACGGCGGCAATCAGGGACATGGTGCGGATGCCAGCAACCCGGGGTCGAGCTGGCGCGGCTCCTGAGGCCCGTCTCCCCTGAAGCCCGCCTTCCGCCGCGGGCAGAGTGCGTGCGCCGTTTGCGGCGACGCGGGCGTCGCCTCGAGCGGTGTCGCCAGCCGCAGTCGAGGGGCTTCGGACCCTGCGGCCGCGCGGGACCCCGGCCGGATTCTCAAGGTACGCGATTCGGGATCGGCCGTAATCGTCAAGCGCTGATTCGCTCAATCATTTCCGTCGGGCGTGACTCTAGAGTTCGCGCCATCGCTCCACGGGAGGAGCGGTCCGAACGGAGAGTTCATGAGCGAAATGAACGAGCACCTTCCTTCGCTGGCCGCGCGGCCGCCTGGTGGTGTTTTCTTTCTCTATCGCGAGCTGTGGCAACTGGCCCAGGGGCAGCGCGGCCGCCTGGTGAGCGCCATGCTGCTGCTGGTGGGCGCGCAAAGCATGCTGCTTGCCATCCCCTTCATCGCCGGCAAGGCGATCGATGCTTTGCAGTCACGTGGGGCGGCGGCCATGGCCGACGCCGGGGTGTGGCTGTCGCTGATCCTGGTGGTGACGGCCGGCAGCTGGCTGCTGCACGGTCCGGGTCGCATCCTCGAGCGCAATGTGGCGCTGGGGGTGCGCCGACGCATCGCCACCGGCCTCACCGAGCGTCTCCTGGCCCTGCCGCTTTCCTGGCACGAGAGGCATCACTCGGGGGCGACCGCGCATCGCGTGCATCAGAGCGCCAATGCGCTCAGTGCGTTCGCACAGAGTCAGTTCATCTACCTGAACAGCGCCGTGCGCCTGGTTGGGCCGATGGTCGCGCTCTGGGTGCTGAATCCGGTCGTGGGCATGGCGGCGGCGGCCGGTTTCCTGACGATCTGCCTGGCCGTGCTCGGCTTCGATCGCGCCATGATCCGGCTTGCGCACCAGGAGAACGACGCCGAGCGGCGCTACTCGGCGGCGCTGATCGATACGCTGGGCAATGCCACGACCCTCTATGCGCTGCGGCAGGCACGGGGCGTGATCGCATTGATCGGACGTCGCCTGGAGGCGACGTTTGCGCCGCTGCGGCGCGCGATCCTGCTGAATGAAGCGAAGTGGTGCACCGTCGATCTCGCCAGCAAAGCGTTGAGCTGCACCCTGGTGGCGCTGTTCGCGTGGACCTCGATGCGCAGCTCGCCGGCGGCTTCGGGCCAGCAGACCCTCATGCTGGGCGGGCTGTACATGGTTTGGGAGTACGCAGCGCAGGCCGGCGGCGTGATCGCAGCGGTGGCCCAGCATTTTCAGACCTTCGCCCGCCAGAATGCCGACTACTCGAGTGCCGACGTGATTCGCCAGGCGCCGGTGGCGGCGCCTTCCCAGGGCTCGGCCCCGGGGGCGGGGAACGACTGGCGGCGCATCGACGTGCGGGAGCTGGTGTTTTGTCACGCGGCGCTGCGCGGCGAGCGACCGAGCCTCGATCAAGTTGCGCTCTCGCTGGAGCGGGGCAAGCGCTATGCCGTGATCGGCGGCAGCGGCTCGGGGAAGAGCACGCTCCTGCGCGTGCTCGCCGGTCTGTACGAGGCCCAGCGCATCGTCGTGGACCCGCATCACGGGCCCGCGCTGCTCGCCCCGTCAGAGGTGGCACGCTGGCTGCGGTCGACGGCCACTCTGGTGCCACAGGATGCGGAAGTGTTCGAGGGCACGCTGGCGGAGAACCTGGGGCTGTGTGAATCCCCGGACGGTGCTCCGGCCGCGGTCGACTTCCGGCGCGCCCTCGACCTGGCGCGTGTCAGTGAGTTCGTGCCGCACCAGGAGGGCGACCGGCATCTGGACACGGTCATCGCCGAGCGCGCGCTCAATTGGTCGGGGGGGCAACGCGCCCGCGTGGCCCTGGCCCGTGGCATCCTGGCGGCCCGCGGCAGCGGCCTGGTGTTGTTCGACGAGCCCACCGCCAGCCTCGATCCGAAAACCGAGGCCGCCGTCTACGACAACCTGTTCACGGAATTCGCCGACGCCTGCCTGGTGACCACCTTGCACCGCCTGCATCTGCTGGATCGCTTCGACGAGGTGCTGGTCATGCACGAGGGCCGCCTGGTGGCGCAGGGGCCGGCCTCGGTCCTCGCGGCGGTGTCGCCCGATTACCGCCAGCTGGTCGACGCGTTCCGCAAGGAAAGCGCGGCGGCCTGAGGTCACCTCAATGCGGGGCGGCCTGTGAATGCTGGCCGCCCGGCTGAGTGATGCCGTGCAGGGCCTCGCCGGCCTCGTCGATGGCCGCGTTGGCGCGCGCCAGGTCGCCCAGCGACAGGATGCCGACCAACCGCTTGTTGCGGTCGACCACGGGCAGGCGCCGCACCTGGACGTCGCCCATGTTGCGGGCGACCTCCTCGGTCGTCTGATCCTCGAAGCAGTACAGCACTTCCCGGGACATCACGTCGCGCACCGGCGTGTCCGGTCCCCGGCCGGCGCCGATCGCGCGGACGGCGATGTCGCGATCGGTGATCATGCCGACCAGCCGGTCGTTTTCGCTGACCGGCAGCACACCGAAATCGAGCTCCCCCATGAGCTGTGCCGCTGCGCGAATGGTCTCGTCCGGGCGCACCAGGCGTACGTCGCGGGTCATCATTTCGCTCACTTTCATCGTTCGCTCTCCTCGGTTCCGGTTGGGTCAGGCATGTGGATCATGCCGCTGCGGGGGCAACTCTCGCGCGGCGGGCGGCGTTCCGCGCCGTCGCCGCGCGGTGAGGACGATCGTTCCGGCGAGGGGCCTCAACCGGCCGCCGCCGCGCGCTCGTGGCGCCCTTCCTGCACCTCCTCGAGGATCTTGCCCACGAAGGCATCGAGGTCTCCGGGGTTGCGGCTGGTGATGATGCCGTTGTCGACGACCACTTCCTTGTCCACCCAGTTCGCGCCGGCGTTCTTGACGTCGGTCTTGATGGATTTGTAGGAGGTCACCTGGCGCCCGCGCACGGCATCGAGCTCGACCAGCAGCCAGGGTGCGTGGCAGATGGCCGCCACGACCTTGCCGGCGTCCAGAAAGGCCTTGATGAACTCCAGCGCCTGGTCATCGATGCGCAACAAGTCGGGGTTGATCTGTCCGCCCGGCAACACCAGTGCATCGAACTCCTCGGGCCGCACGTCGGGAAGCGCTCGATCCACCTTCACGCTGCCGCCCCAATCCTTGCCCTGCCAGCCGCGGATTTCGCCGGTTTCCGGCGACACCACCGTGACCTGTGCGCCGGCTTCCTTGAGCTTGCGCTGTGGCACCGTGAGCTCGGAGTACTCGAAGCCATGCGTGGCGAGAATGGCAATCTTCGCATTGCGAATGTCCGTCATGACGTACCCTCCTGGGTCATCGATATACATGAACCCTCATGGGTATAGCTCCGCCGGCGCGGTCGAAGTTCCGCGCGTCGCCGACGTGCCATTGGTCGCTTGTCGGCGAAATCGCGGCGCTCTCTGCATGCCCTTAAGAACGGTATCGGGTCGCCCGCGCCGCCGATAGGCTTTGTGCGGAGGAGACACGGCATGCGTCGAGGAGTTGTCGTCGGGGGAATGCTGATCGCCGCGAGCATCGCTGCCGCCGTCATGCTCAATCGTTCCGCGGATCGCGAGACGCAACTGCATCCTGCATCGAGCGAGCCGCCGCAGCGCGCAGCGCCGCCCGTCGCCCCGGAACGTGCGCGACCGGCTGCGCGATGAACCGCATGCGCCGCCCGCGCCGCGCTCGCGGAGCTGCGCCGCCATGCCCTGGACCAGCGCCGCCGAGCGTCAGCCAGCCATGCGCTGCCGGACGATCTGACGTAGGCTCTCGCCTTCGCTCGCCTCGAGGAGCCTTGCCGAGTGCCCGCGTTCGCCCGCCTTCTTGCTCGTGTTCGTGTCCACGGGGCGCAGCTGCGCCGTGTCCACATGCGCCGTCCAGGCCGGTCCGCGCTGGTGTACTGGGGCGCGCTCGCCATGCTCGCGGGATGCCAGACGGCGCCCGAGGAACTGGTGCTGTCCGGGCCGACCATGGGGACGACCTATACGGTGAAGATCGCCGCCGCGCCGGATGCGGACGCACATGCGGTGCGCAGCATCGTCGACGAGGTGCTCGCGCAAATCGATGTGCAGATGTCGGGCTATCGCACCGATTCGGAGATCGCCCGGTTCAATGCCCAGCGCTCCACCGAATGGTTCCCGGTGTCCGAGAACGTCGCGCGCGTCGCGGCTGCCGCGCAGGAGGTTGCACGGCGCTCGCGGGGCGCCTTCGACGTCACCGTCGCTCCGTTGGTCGACTTATGGGGGTTCGGGCCCGGCGGGAGGAGCACCGGCCAGGCGCCCGAGGCCGCACGCATCGACGAGCTCGCGGCGCGGGTGGGGCGCGACAAGCTCCACGTGCGGATCGAGCCGCCCGCATTGCGCAAGGAGGTGCCCGAGCTGGCCGTGGATCTCAACTCCATCGCGCCAGGATTCGCGGTGGATCTGCTCGCCGCGCGGCTCGCGGCCGCAGGCTTCGAGCACTTCATGGTCGACATCGGCGGCGAGATCCGCGTGCACGGGCGTAACGCGCGTGGCACGCCCTGGCGCATCGCGATCGAGCGGCCCGACCTGGAGCAGCCGGTGCCGTACGCCATTCTCGAGCTCGACGGCATGGCCGTCGCCACCTCGGGCGGCTACCGCCGTTTCCAGGAGCTCGAGGGCCGGCGCTACTCGCACGCCATCGACCCCCTTACAGGACGGCCCGTCCCCGAGCGGGTGGCAGCCGTGGTCGTGGTGCAGCCGACGGCCATGCTGGCCGATGCCTGGGCCACCGCCCTGCTGGTACGGGGCGTGCCCGAGGGCCGTGCGCTCGCCGAGCGTGAGGGCATCGCGGCGCTGTTCATCCTGCGTGAGGGAGCGCGCCTCGTCCCGCTCGTCACGGCGGACATGGCGCAGTACTTCGTGGTCGAGCCATCCGAGACGGCCGGGGGCGACCCGGGGGAGGGTTCTTGAGCCGCGGGCGCGTGGCGCGGGCCGGGTGCGAGGCGTCGCCGGGCGGGCTCAGGGCGCGGCGCCGGCGGCTGCGGCCGCTTCGGCCTTGATCTGCATTTCCGCGCGCAGCGTGCGTTCCAGCCAGTCGCTCATGGTGACCATGACGTTGCGCCCCGCCGCCGGGGTGCGTCGGCCATCCGGAAAGGCCCGCGTGTGGATGCCGATGGTGACTCCCGAGCGCTCGTCGACGACCGGCGCGCCGGGTGCGATCTCCCGCGAGTCCAGGTCGTGGGTGAAACCGTCGGGCGCCTGGCTGGCGCCGCGGCGCTCGTAGATCCTGCCGCGCGCCCTGCGCTTGGTGGTATCGACGTCCATGTCGGCGCGGAAGCCGATGATCGACACCGAGGCGGCCGAGCCCGAGAACCTGCCGAACGGCATGGTGCGCTGGGCGACGCGCGAAGGCCTGGCGAGCCGCACGACGGCCACGTCGTGTGCGGGCTCACCATCGAACCGGGACTTGATGTAAGCCAGCGGAATGCGCTCACGCACCTGCCCGAGTGAATCGGTCGTGTTGTACACGCAGTCTTCCGGGGCCGCGTCCGGCTCGAAGGTGTGCGCCACCGTGACGGCAATGTCGAAGTCGCCCACCAGGAAGGCCGTGGACACGCGCCGCTGCCCTGCCACCGTGCAGACGATGGCGCCGACGCCGCTGAACTTCGGGTACTCCTCGTTCGGGATCTCGCCGCGGCGCGACGCCTCGGCGGGGACGCCCGCACGCAGGCTGCGGGCCACGCTGAGCAGCGTCCGGGGGGCGCCCTGCAGGGCGCGCGCAGCGCCCGACGGTTCCTCATGCAGGGTCGGAGGCCGCGCCGGCACACCGAGATGCGCACTCGCCGGCCAGGCGGCCAGGCAGGCGAGCAGCGCGGCGACCGCGCGCGCGGAGCGGCCAAAAATCGCTTTCGACAGGGGCATGGCGTGAAGATACCCAGCCCCTTCCCTGGAGCCTTTCAGCCTTGCGAGCGTTTGCGTGGCAGACGTTTCCTGATGCATCCCTGATCTCCACCCGCCGGTCCGGTGACCACAGGGGAAGCCTAGGGCGGCCCGGGTGCGCCCGGCAGTGACCTGGCTCTAGCTTTGCGTCCCGGGCGGCTACACTTGCGCAGCCCATGAGTTCCGACAGGCACCACATCACCGGCGGCGAGGCGGCGGCGCTGCGCGAGGCGGCGCACCAGCGCCTGCAGCAGGCCCGCGCGCGCGATCCGGAGCTGTGGGCGCCGGCGCTCGCCATCGCCGAAGTGGCCGACAGCGCGCCGCGGGTATTCGCTGCCAGCGAGTACGTGGCGGTCTCCTGCGAACGTGACCCCGCTCTGCTTGCCGGTCTGGCGGCCGAAGGCCGGTTGCTGGCGCATGCCGACGAACACTGGCTGGCCGCCGATCTCGCATCGCTGGCGGCCAACGTCACGGCCGAGAGCGGGCTGATGGCGGTCCTGCGCCGCTTCCGCCGGCGCCACATGGTGCGCATCGCCTGGCGCGACCTCGCCGGCTGGGCGTCGCTCGAGGAGACGCTGCGGGATCTGTCGGACCTGGCGGATGTTTGTATCCGATTCGCCTGCGCCCGCATGTACGAGCAGCTCGTCGCACGCTACGGTGTGCCCCGGGGGGAGCAGGACGGCGCGCCGCAGCCACTGGTGACGCTGGGCATGGGAAAGCTCGGCGGCCGCGAGCTCAACTTCTCGTCCGACATCGATCTCGTGTTCCTGTACCCGGAGGAGGGGCAGACCGACGGCGCGCGGTCGGTGGACAATGCCGAGTTCTTCCTGCGGCTCGCCCAGAAGATGGTGCAGCTGCTCGCCACGCCCACCGAGGACGGCTTCGTCTACCGCGTGGACTTGCGACTGCGGCCGTTCGGCGACAGTGGCCGTGTCGCCGTGAGCTTCCCGTCGTTCGAGGTGTATTTGCAGCAGCACGGCCGGGACTGGGAGCGTTACGCCTACGTCAAGGCGCGCGCCATCACCGGCGCACAATGCTTCCCCACGCTCTACGATGAAGTGCTGCGCCCGTTCGTGTACCGCCGCTATCTCGATTTCGGCGTCTTCGAGTCGCTGCGCGACATGAAGGCCATGCTCGTCCGCGAGGTCGAGCGCCGCGAGCTCAAGGACGACATCAAGCTCGGCCCGGGCGGCATTCGCGAAATCGAGTTCATGGTGCAGGCGTTCCAGCTGATCCGCGGCGGCAGCGATCCGCGACTGCAAAGCCGCCAGTTGCGCGCCGCCCTGCCGCTGCTCGTGGCCGAGCGGCTGCTCGGGCCCGACGCGGTGCGTGACCTGAGCGAAGCGTATGCATTCCTGCGCATGATCGAGAACCGGCTGCAGCAGTGGAACGACGAGCAGGTCCATCGACTGCCGGCCGAGCGCGACGCGCGTCTGCGCCTGGCCTTGGCGGCAGGTTTCCCGGACTGGCCGGCGTTGCACGCCGAGCTCGAGCGCCATCGCCGGAGCGTGTCACGACATTTCGCGCTCACGGTCTTCGGGCCGGTGGCGGGCGAATCCGGCGACGCGGAGGCGGCGCGCGCGTTCGACCTGGAGGCGCCGCTCGACATCCTCGAGCGCGAGCTCGAGGAAAGCGGCTGTGCGCACGCGGCCGCCCTGGCCGCAGCGATCGACCAGCTGCGCTCGACGGCCTATTACCGACGCCTCGATCCGACCGGGCGCCGTCGTCTGCGCGAGCTCATGCCGCGTCTGTTGAAATGCATTGCCGGCAGCGCCGCGCCGCTGACCGCATTCCAGCGCATCGCCAAGATCCTCGAGATGATCGGCGGGCGGACGGTGTACCTGGCGCTGCTTCACGAGAATGCGGCGGCCTTGCGTCGCCTCGTCGACCTGTGTGCGCGGAGCCAATTCCTGGCCGATCAAGTGGCCGCCCATCCGCTGCTGCTCGATGAGCTCATCGATGAGCGTCTTCTCGATGAGCCGCCCAGCCGCGCCCAGTTCGAGGCCGATCTCGCCCTGCGCCGCGCCGCGATGCACGACGAGGACCCGGAGCGGCAGGTGGAGATGCTGCGCCAGTTCCAGAACGCGGCGATCTTCCGTGTCGCCGTCGCGGACCTCACCGGCAAGCTGCCCCTCATGAAAGTGAGCGACCGCCTCACCGATATCGCCGAGCTCATCGTGCGGGAGGCGCTGGCGCTCGCCTGGGACCAGATGGTCGCACGCTACGGCGAGCCGCGCTGTGTGGGGGCGGATGGCGTCGAACGCACTGCCGGCATGATCGTCGTGGCCTACGGCAAGTTCGGGGGACTGGAGCTTGGCTACGGCTCGGACCTCGACCTGGTGTTCCTGCACGACTCGTCCGGCGAGGTCACGCAGACCACGGGGCCGCAAGTGCTGGACAATACGCTGTTTTTCCAGCGCCTGGGCCAGCGCCTGGTACACTTGCTCACCGTGCATACGGCGGCCGGGCGCCTCTACGAGGTGGATACCCGCCTGCGTCCGGGCGGCAACCGCGGCCTGCTCGTGCAGTCGCTCGCTGGTTTCCAGGCCTATGAGTTCGAGGAGGCCTGGACCTGGGAACACCAGTCGCTGCTGCGCGCCCGCGCGGTCGCCGGGCCCGCCCCGCTGCGGGAGGCCTTCGACCAGGCCCGCGTGGAGGTGTTGCGCAAAGGGGTGCGCCGCCCGGGGCTCAAGCAGGAGGTGCGGCGCATGCGGGCGCGCATGCGCGAGAATCTTTCCAGGGCGTCCGCCGGGCAGTTCGACATCAAGCAGGACGCCGGCGGCGTGGCGGATCTGGAATTCGTGGTCCAGTACTGGATGCTGGAATGGGCCGACCGGTATCCGCAGATCGTCACGTTCACCGACAACATCCGCCAGCTCGAAAGCCTGGCCTCGGGCGCCCTCGTGCCCCAGGAGCGCGTGGATTTCCTGGTGGACACCTACCGCAAGTACCGCGAGCGCCTGCACCGATTGTCGCTCGACGGGGCCGGCGGGGTGGTGCCCGACACGGAGTTCGTGGCCGAGCGGCGCGGCGTGGCGGCCGTCTGGGAAGAGGTACTGGGGACGTAGCGGATCTGCAATAATGGCCGGTCGACGGTCCCGAGGAAACGAGCGGCATCCATGTCCAGCACCGAACGAGCACCCACCGAACCCGGCTCCAAGCTGATCCAGCCGAACGCGCAGAATCACTACAAGGTGACTGCGGCCGATCTGCCGCTGTCCTGCCCCATGCCCGGCATGCACCTGTGGAACTCCCATCCGCGGGTGTATCTGCCCATCGAGCGCACCGGCTGGGCGAAATGCCCCTATTGCAGCGCCGAGTACACGCTCGAGCGATGACCAATGTCATCTGCATGAAGTGGGGGACGAAGTTTCCTCCGCTTTACGTGAACCGGCTGCACTCCATGGTCAAGCGGCACCTCGCCCGCCCGCACCGGTTCGTGTGCTTCACGGACGACCCCGCCGGGCTGGATCCGGGGGTGGAGCACTTTCCCATGCCCAGCGCCGGCCCCGCGGATGCCTACGCCGTGCACGGCTGGCGCAAGCTCGCCATGTTCGCTCCGGCGCTCGGCGATCTCACGGGTGCCACCCTGTTTCTGGATCTGGACGTGGTGATCGTCGGCGCGCTCGATCCGTTCTTCGACTACCAGCCCGGCGAGGTCTGCATCATCCGCGACTACCGTCCGGTGCGCATCCGGGGGGACCGCTTCGTGGGCAACACCTCGGTGTTCCGCTTCAACGCCGGACAGCATCCGCAAGTCCTCGAGGAGTTCACCCGCGATTTCGACGCCATCCGCCGGCGGGTGCGCAACGAGCAGGAATACGTCTCGCACTGGTTCCATGCGCGCCGCAGCCTCCACTATTGGCCCGAGGAATGGTGTCCGAGCTTCAAGCACGATTGCGTGGCCTGGGGGCCGGCCAGCTATTTCAGCACGCCGCAGCTGCCGCAGGGGGCGCGCATCGTGGTCTTCCATGGGCTGCCCAAGCCCGAGGACGCCATCGCCGGGACGCGCGGCAAGTGGTATCGCCGCATTCGTCCCACGCCCTGGATCGCAGCGCACTGGCACTGAGCCTGCGGCGCCGCGCTGCCAGCCGATGACGGACGAGCGACACGCGGCCATTCCCCAGGGCGCGATGCTGTACGACCCGGCGCGGCTCGAGACGCCGAGCGCCGCCGTCTTCACGCGCGAGCACTGGGCCGCTGCGGGGCGCCTGCGCGAGATGCAGGGGGGGCGCGGCTCGGTGGCGTTCGTGCAGGCGCCCGCCGGCGAGTGGGTGCTGCGCCACTATCGCCGCGGCGGCCTGGCGGCACGCATTTCCACCGATCGCTACCTCTGGCTGGGCGCGGATCGCACCCGCTCCTTTCGTGAATGGCGTCTGCTGGCCGAGTTGCGCCGGCGTGATCTTCCGGTTCCCGCGCCCGTTGCCGCACGCTTCGTGCGCAGCGGCCCGACTTATCGCGCGGACCTGATCACCGAGCGGATCCCTGCCGCCTGCACGCTGGCCGAGGAAGCACGGGCCCCGGCATTGCATCCGGAGCGCTGGCACGCGGTGGGACGCACGATCGCGCGCTTCCACGCTCACGGCGTCTGTCACGCCGATCTCAATGCCCACAACATTCTGCTTGCGGACGGAGGGGCGGGTCCGGCCGTCTACGTGCTCGACTTCGATCGCGGCCGTTTCCGCGCCCGCGGCCCGTGGGAGCAGGCCGTGCTGGCGCGCCTGTGTCGCTCGGTCGAGAAAGTCACGGCCGGTCGTCTGCGGGCCGATAGTGCGCCGTGGCAGGCGCTCCTGGAGGGCTACGCGGCCGTCACTGGGGCTGCCGCGCCGCCGCCGCGCGGCGATAGTAATCAGGATAATCCTCCGTCAATCCCTTGAAGCGCCTGTGGATCCACAGGTACTGCTCGGGTACGCGACGGATGTGCGCCTCGATGAGCTCGTTGAAGCGCAGCGCGTCGGCTGCCGGATCGTCGCTGGGGAAGTTCTCCAGCGCCGGCAGGATGCGCACCACGTACCGGCCGCAGGCCAGCCGCTCGGGGAAATAGGGCAGCACCGCCGCGCCGGTCATGCGCGCCAGCCGCGAGGTCGCGGTATTGGTGGCCGCCGGGATGCCGAAGAACGGCACCATCTGGGCGCCCTTCTTGCGATAGCTCTGATCGGGCGCGTACCACACATGCTCGTTCTCCTTGAGCGCCGAGACCAGCGTGCGAATGTCGTCCCGGGGAATCGCGCGGCGCGTGCGGCGGCTGCGGTTGCGCATCAGGAAGCGCTCGAGCACCGCGTTGCGTGTGGGGCGATACATGATGTTCGTCGGCCGCCGCGTGCAGATGGCGGCCGCGCCCATCTCGAGCGTCGTGAAGTGGGCGCTGAGCAGGATCGCGCCGCGACCCCGGGCGAGCGCCGCATCGAGATGCTCCTCGCCTTCCAGGCGGGTCAGCCGGTGAATGCGCGCGTAACTGCCCCACCAGCAAATCGCGGTCTCGAACAGGCCCACGCCGACGCTGCGGAAGTGTTCCTTGAGCAGGCGCTCGCGCTCGGCGGGCGACAGGTCCGGGAAGCACAGCTCGAGGTTGCGGCGCGCGATGCGCACGAAGGACAGCGGCAGCCGTACGGCCACATCGCCGATGCGCCGCCCGAGCCAGGCGAGCACGGGATAGGGCAGCGGGGTGATGGCGCGCAGCGTACCGAGCGCCAGCCAGGTTCCCCAGTAGCGCGGGTGAAGCAGCGTGAGCTTGTTAGTCACTGCAATGCGTCGAATAAGGGTCACCGCCCGGGCCGGGGCGCTTGAAGCGCTTGTACGCCCAGAGATATTGCTCCGGGCAGCGCGCCACGTGCGCCTCGATGAGCGCATGGAAGCGCCGGGTGTCGGCGACCGGGTCGTCCGAAGGAAAGTCGTCGAGCGGCGGCAGGATGTGCATGACATAACCCCGATTGTCGGCGCGCCGCTCGGGAAAATAGGGCAGGACCGGCGCCTCGGAGATCCTCGCGAGCCGCGAGGTCGCCACGTTCGAGGAAGCCAGCTGCCCGAAAAGCGGAACCAGCGCGCTGTACTTGTCGGTGAAACGCTGGTCGGGCGCGTACCACACGATCAAATTCTTCTTGAGGTTCTGGAGCAGGTCGCGAATCTGGTCGGCGGGGATTGCCTGCACGGCGTGGCGTCCGCGCCGGCGCCGCGAGAGCTCTGCGATCAGCGGGTTGCGCGGCGTCAGGTACATGATGCTGGTCGGATTGAGCAGCGAAAGCGCGCGTGCGCCCATCTCGAGACTGGTGAAGTGCGCGCTCAACAGCAGTGCGCCGCGCCCCTTGGCAAGGGCCGCCTGCAGGTGCTCGATGCCTTCGAAGCGGATGAAGCGCCGCAGCCGCCGGTCGCTCGCCCACCAGACCAGACCTGTCTCGAGGAGTGCGCAACCGAGGGAGGCGAAGTGCCGGCGAGCCAGGTCGAGGCGCGCGCGCTCGTCCAGGTGCGGTTGACACAGCGCGAGGTTCACCAGGGTCACGCGCCGGTCGCGTCGGCTGAATGCGAAGGCGAGTCGTCCAAGCCCGCGTCCGAGCGCCAGCATGGCGGGCAGCGGCAGCAGGTTCGCCAGGCGCACGAAGCCGACGCCCAGCCACACCCCCCAGAATCGCGGGCCGAAGAATCGATACAGCGCAATTTGCCGCACACCGCGGGACGCAGTGCGCGGCATGTCCGCTGAAGAGGACTTCATGATCCGCCGGCCGTGGGATAAGGCCCGATCTGCCAGGCGGCGGCATGAGTTTCGAGTACCATTCGCAGTTGGGATCGGCCGTCTTCCTTTGGGCGCGCATGGTAACAAAAAGCGCTCCGGAACCCTCGTGAGCGGGGCGCTGATTCCGCGAATCCGCCATCGATCGATCCAGCATGCTGCGTATCCTGTACACCGGACTGATCTGCCTGGCCGCGCCGCTCGCGCTCGCCGCGACGGCTTGGCGCGGCCTGCGCGATCCGGCTTACCGTGAGCGGCTGGGCGAGCGCCTCGGCTTCGTCCGCATGCGCAGCCCCTCCCCGGCGATCTGGGTGCACGCCGCTTCGGTTGGCGAGGTGCAGGCCTGCGCGCCCCTGGTCCGGGCGCTGCTCGAGCGGTTTCCCGGCCAGCCCGTGGTGGTGACCACGACGACGCCCACCGGCGCGCAGCGAGTCCGGGCCTTGTTCGGCGATCAGGTCGCCCACTGCTATCTGCCCTATGACACGCCCGGCGCCGTCCGGCGTTTCTTGACCCGCATCCGCCCCCAGGCCGCGATCGTGCTCGAGCGTGAGATCTGGCCCAATCTGTACCTCGAGTGTCGCCGCCGCGGCGTGCCGCTCGCGATCGCCAGCGCGCGCCTGTCGCCGAGGTCGGTGCGGCGTTACCGGCACATGCTGGGCTTGTTGCAGGAGGCGCTGGCGAATGTGACCGTCGCGGCGCAGACCGAGGACGATGCGCAGCGCTTCCTCGCCCTGGGGGCGCCCGCCGGGCGGGTTCACGTGACGGGCAATATCAAGTTCGACCTCGAGGTGCCCACCGCGGTCGCCGAGGCGGGCCGGGCATTGCGTGCCGGGCAGTTCCCGGATCGTCCGGTCTGGATTGCCGCCAGCACGCACGAGGGCGAAGAGGAGATCGTGCTCGACGCGCATCAGCAGGTGCTTGCCCGCCAGCCGCAGGCGTTGTTGATCCTCGTCCCGCGTCATCCCCAAAGGTTCGAGCAGGTCAGAGGGCGACTGCTCGCCCGTGGGATCGACAGCGCAAGCCGCTCGCGAAACGAGCCGGTCACCGCGACGACCCGGGTATTGCTGGTCGACACGCTGGGGGAGCTGCTCATGTTCTACGCGGCGGCGGACGTGGCGCTGGTCGCCGGCAGTCTCGCGCCCATCGGCGGACACAATTTGCTGGAGCCCGCGGCCATGGGCGTGCCCGTGCTCATCGGGCCGCACAATTTCAATGCGCCGGAAATCGCCCGGACATTCCTTCAGAGGGGGGCTGCACGGCAGGTCGGCTCGGCGGCCGAGCTCGCCGCACAGGTCGCAAGCCTGCTCGCCGATCCGCTCAGGCGGACGGCGATGAGCCGGGAAGGCGCCGCGATCCTTGCCGAGAATCGGGGCGCCGTCGAGCGCGTCCTGGGCCTGGTCGGGCCCTGGATCAGCCG
>QGUO01000037.1 GCA_003242495.1 Pseudomonadota bacterium
AAGGGATCAGCGCCGTCGCGCCGGGCGCGAGCGTCAGCGGCGCATCCAGGCAGGCGCGCAGGTCCATGCCGGCCGAGCCGTCGGTCGCATACTGCGGCAGCGGAAACTCCCGGCCGAGGCGTGCGTCGAGAATGCGGACCTCGAGGCGCCGGCGGTGCGCCGGCGGGTCAACCGGCGGCATGAGCGGCCGGGCTCATGGGCGGGACGACGGCGCTGCAGGCACCGCCGGCCTTGCGCTCGCGCTCACGATAGCGCCGCGCGATGACTTCCACGAGCTGATGGGCCAGCGCGGCCTTGCTGGTGCGCTCGAGCTCCTGCTTGCCGCCCGGCCAGTAGACGGTGAGCGCGTTCTCGTCCACGTCGAAGGCAAGATTGTCGCCGACCCGGTTGGCGGCGATCAGATCGAGGTGCTTGGCCGTCAGCTTCACCAGGGCGTTGCGCTCGACGTTCTCGGTCTCCGCCGCAAAGCCGACCAGGAACGGGCGCGACGCACGGCGCGCCACCGTCGCCAGCACGTCGGGCGCGCGTGTCAGCGACAGCGTCATGGTCTCGCCGGTCTTCTTGATCTTCTCGCAAGCGATCTCCTGGGCGCGATAATCCGACACGGCAGCCGCGGAAATGAAAATGTCCGCTGAGTCGATCACGCTCTCCACCGCCTGCAGCATCTGCTCGGCGCATTCCACTGCGATGCGCCGGACGCCGGGCGGCGCACACAGCTGCACCGGCCCGCTCACCAGCACCACGTCGGCGCCCGCCTCGCGTGCTGCCTGGGCGACGGCATAGCCCATCTTCCCGGAGCTGCGATTGCTGATGAAGCGCACCGGATCGATGCGCTCACGGGTCGGCCCGGCCGTGACTACGACCTTGAGCCCCTTGAGGCTGCCCTCGCTCGCGGCGCGCGCCAGGACCTCGTCGGCGATCTGTTGCGGCTCGAGCATCCGCCCGACGCCGACCTCGCCGCATGCCTGCTCGCCGCTCGCCGGCCCCAGCAGGCGCACGCCGCGCTCGGTGAGCACCCGCACATTGGCCTGCGTCGCGGGATTGGCCCACATCTGCCGGTTCATGGCGGGCGCCAGCGTGATCGGCGCCTCACTCGCGAGGCACAGGGTGCTCAGCAGGTCGTCCGCGAAACCATGCGCCAGGCGCGCCATGAACTCCGCCGTGGCCGGCGCGACGACGATCTCGTCGGCCCAGCGGGCAAGCTCGATGTGGCCCATGGCCGCCTCGGCCGCCGCGTCCCACAGGTCGGTGCGCACCGGCTTGCCTGAAACGGCCTGAAACGTGAGCGCCGTGACGAATTGCTGCGCGCCGCGCGACATGACCACCTGGACGTCGGCGCCACGCTCCATGAAGCGTCGCACCAGGTCCGGGCTCTTGTAGGCGGCAATGCCGCCGGTGACGCCGAGCAAAATCTTGCGAGGCTGTGCTGTCATGGCGTGATTATGCGGGCGCCTTGGCAAAGGCGGCAAACCATCCATGCATACACCCATTCCCGCCGGGAATGGCATGCAGGTTAGCGGGGCAAATGCTCAATTTTGCCGCGTGCCGGGCGACGCCCGCCGCGCCACAATGGCCCGCCTCATGCCCAGGACGAACCCTCAACGCCCGCAGGACGCCTCCCTGTCCATCCGCCACTGGCCGACCGCCGAGCGGCCCCGCGAGAAGCTCCTGGCGCTCGGGCCGCAGGCGCTCTCCGAGGCCGAGCTGCTCGCCATCCTGATCCGCACCGGCACCCGGGGCATGAACGCCCTCGACCTGGCGCGCCATCTGCTGGTCGAGTTCGGCTCCCTGCGCGGCCTGTTGACGGCCGAGCGCGCCAGGGTATGCGCCACCCGCGGGCTGGGGCCCAGCCGCTATGCCGCCCTGCAGGCGGCCCTGGAGCTGGCGCGGCGGCACTATCAGGAGCTCATGGCCGCCCGTTCCGCGCTCACCCACCCGCAGGCCACCCGCGAATTCCTGCGCGCGCGCCTGCGGGACCTGTCGTACGAGGTGTTCTGCTGCGTCTATCTGGACAGCCGCCACCGCGTGATCGCATTTGCCGAGCTGTTCCGCGGCACCTTGGACGGCGCCGTCGTCCACCCGCGCGAGGTGGTCAAGGACGCCTTGTCCCACAACGCCGCCGCGGTGATCCTGGCGCACAATCACCCCTCCGGCGTGGCCGAGCCCAGCCAGGCCGACCAGGTGATCACCCGGCGGCTCAAGGAGGCCCTCGGCCTGGTGGACATCCGGCTGCTCGACCACCTGATCGTGGCCGACGGGGCCTGCGAGTCCATGGCGGAACGGGGATTGCTGTAGCCGTGGGTGAAGGGTCGTAGCCCGCGATGGGTTCAGAGCCCCGCGGCGGCGCGGCCCCGGAAAACCGGGCCGGAAAAACAGAAAACCCGCCATTCGGCGGGTTTTCGGTTACTTGATCTTGGCTTCCTTGTAGAGCACGTGCTTGCGGGCTTTCGGGTCGAACTTCTTGACCTCGAGCTTCTCCGGGTGCAAGCGCTTGTTCTTGGTCGTGGTGTAGAAATGGCCGGTACCGGCGGTCGATACGAGCTTGATCTTGTCACGCATGGCTGAAACCTCCTGAGCTCAAGTCCTGGTCGCCAGGTCCTGGGGTCGCGAAGAACGCGCCCGTCAGACCCGCACGCCCTGGGCGCGCAGCTCGGCCACGACCTTGTCGATGCCCTTCTTCTCGATGGTGCGCAGGCCGCGGGTGGACACCCGCAGGGAGACGAAGCGGCGCTCGCTCTCGACCCAGAAGCGATGGGTATGCAGGTTGGGCAGGAAGCGACGGCGACGCTTGTTGTTCGCGTGCGAAACCGTGTTGCCGGTGGCCGGCCGCTTGCCGGTGATCTGACAGACTCTGGACATCTCGGGCTTCCTTCGGGAGCCGCGCGCCAGCCGTGCCGGCCGGGCGGCGTCGAAAAATGAGTCGCGCTTTATACCAGTCACGGCCCCTCGGGGGAAGGGGGCAGTCCCGGATTTGCAGACGGCGCGCCGGGAAACGGCGGCTCGGGCAGGCGCCCCCCGGGGCCCTCGTCCGCCGAAAACCGACCGCCCGGGCCAGCATGCGGCCCGAGCGGCGGCGTGGCGGCCTACGCCGCGGCCGGCTGTACGCTGTAGCCGCGCAGGGTGGCCGCGAAATCCTGCAGGACCTTGATGCCGCTGGCCTCGGCCTGGGCAATCCAGTCCTTCAGGTGCTGCAGGAGCTTGTCGTTGCTCATGTGGGCGCCGCTCCACAGCACGCGCAGCCGCTCGCGGAATTCGTGCACGGTGTTGAGCGTCTGGTTCTGCGCCAGGATCTCCTTGAGGCGCGACTTGGCCTGGCTGTCGAGCAGCCCGGGCTCGCGCACCAGCAGCTTCTTGACCCGGCGGCTGACCTTGCCACCGGCCTCGCACAGCTCCTGGCGCAGCACGGGCAGGGTGACGTGACGCGTGTAATCGCGCAGCACGTGCATCCGGTTGACGATGACCGCGCGCACCGTCTCGAGGTCCACGTGCTTGCGGTCGACCCGGACGGGCTCCGGCGCCACCCGGATCACGCGGGCGAGGCCCAGCGCCTGGAAGATGCGGATGTACAGCCAGCCGATGTCGAACTCCCAGCGGCGGATCGAGAACTTCGCCGAGCTCGGGAAGGCGTGGTGGTTGTTGTGCAGTTCCTCGCCGGCCACCAGGAAGCCCCAGGGCATGATGTTGCGCGCGGCATCGGGGCATTCGAAATTGCGGTAGCCCCAGTAGTGGCCGATGCCGTTGACCACGCCGGCGGCCATCAGCGGATTGGCCACCATCTGCACGGCGATGATGATGATGCCCGGCACGCCGAACAGCAGCAGGTCCACCAGCACCATCAGGACGATGCCCAGATTGCGATGGCGCGAGTACACGTTGCGCTCCATCCAGTCGTCGGGCGTGCCGCGGCCGTACTTCTCGATGACCTGCGGATCGCGGGCGGCAGCCTGGTAGAGCTCGGCGCCTTCCAGCAGGACCTTCTTCAGGCCGAAAATCACCGGGCTGTGCGGATCCTCGGGCGTTTCGCAGCGGGCGTGGTGCTTGCGATGCACGGCCACCCACTCGCGGGTCAGGATGCCCGAGCTCATCCACAGCCAGAAACGGAACACGTGCCGCAACGCCGGATGCAGATCCAGGGAGCGGTGCGTGGCATCGCGGTGCAGATACAGGGTCACGGCCATGAACGTGAACTGCACCATGAGGAACGCGACCAGCACGTAGCCCCAGAAGTTAAGATTCAGAATTCCGTAAAGGTAATCGACGTTCACAGGCAACCCCGCGGAGCGGCAAGACAGTGTTGGGCAGCTATGGCATGAAACACGAGCGACGGACTATAGCGGACGGCCGGGGGGGCGCACAAATGAGCCGCTCGCCGGAAATCGTCCGCAGCAGGGCTACAGCCGCTCACATAACGTGACACGGGTCTCAGAAGTTTCCAGCACGACGCAAGCTGCGCATGCCTGAGCTGCCCGAGGTCGAAACCACCCGCCGCGGCATCGCCCCGCTGGTCGAAGGACGCACCATCGAGCGCGTCATCGTGCGCGAGCCGCGACTGCGCTGGCCGGTGCCGCCCGGACTCGGCACCGAGCTCGCCGGCCAGCAGGTGAAGTCGCTGACGCGCCGCGCGAAGTACCTGCTGTTCGGGCTCGAGCGCGGCACGTTGCTCGTGCATCTCGGCATGTCGGGCAACCTGCGCGTGCTGCCGGCCGACACGCCGCCGCGTGTGCACGACCATGTCGATCTGGTGCTCGACTCGGGCAAGTGCCTGCGACTCAACGACCCGAGGCGCTTCGGATGCCTGCTGTGGACGGCCGATGATCCCCTCGCT
The DNA here is from genome assembly GCA_003242495.1 of Pseudomonadota bacterium. Lineage (GTDB taxonomy): Bacteria > Pseudomonadota > Gammaproteobacteria > Steroidobacterales > Steroidobacteraceae > Steroidobacter. Next base: position 4,826 of record QGUO01000037.1, read on the forward strand.
CATCCGTTGCTGAGCAGCCTCGCGCCCGAGCCGCTCTCGGCCGAGTTCAGCGCCGAGTACCTGGCGCGCCGCATGCGCGGCCGCTCGGTGGCGATCAAGCAGCTGCTGATGAATGCGCGAGTGGTGGTGGGGGTGGGCAACATCTACGCCAGCGAGGCGCTGTTCCATGCGGGCGTTCGCCCGACGCGCGCCGCCGGCCGGCTCACGCGCCGCGAGATCGACGCGCTGGTGGCCGCAGTGCGACGCGTGCTGCGCGCGGCCATCCGTGCGGGCGGCACCACGCTGCGCGATTACGTGAACGCCGACGGCAAGCCTGGGTACTTTCGCCAGAAACTCTATGTATATGAGCGCAGCGGACAGCCGTGTCGCATCTGCCGCACGCCGATCCGGCACTTGGCGCAGGGCCAGCGCTCGTCCTATTTCTGCCCCACGTGTCAGCGCTGAGCGCGCTCGCAGGGTAGGCGGCCAAGCCGGGCACGCTGGGGCCCGGCGGTCAGTACACCATGCCCTCCCCCACGCCGCGCGGGTCGGAGACGGCCTTGACCTCACCGGTCTTGCGGTCCCAGGTGACGATTTGCATGTTGCCGTACTGGCGGGGCGATTCGCGCAGGGTATGACCCAGCGCCTGCAGGGTCGCCTTCTCTTCCTCGGTGAACGCCCCTGCCTCGTACGTGATCACGTCGGGCAGGTATTGATGGTGATAGCGCGGCATGGCGATGACGCGCTCGGCGGGCGCGCCTTCGAGCCACTCGAGGCTGGCGAGCAGCACCATGCCCATGATGTAGCTGCCGCCCGGCGAGCCGAGGATCATCACACCGTCCTCGGTCTCGACGAAGGTCGGTGTCATGCTCGACAAGGGGCGCTTGCGAGGCTCGATGGCATTGGCGTCCCCGCCCACGAGCTGAAACCCGTTGGGCACGCCCGGCTTGGCCGAGAAATCGTCCATCTCGTTGTTGAGCAACACGCCGGTGCCCGGAATCACCAGCCCCGAGCCGAAGAAGAAATTGATGGACAGCGTGCCGGCGACGCGGTTGCCCTCGGTGTCGATGACCGAGAAGTGCGTGGTCTGCGGGCCCGGTTCACCCGAGGTCACCCCGGGCAGCGCCTCGCTGGGGGTGGCGCGATCCAGGCGCAGCGCCGCGCGTTGCCCGGCCGCATAGTAGGGGTGCGTGAGCTGCTCGACCGGGATGGACACGAAGTCGGGGTCGCCCAGGTACTGGGCACGGTCGCGATGCACCCGCCGCATGGTCTCGACCACGAGGTGCTTGCGCGTCGCGCTGTCCAGGCGCTTCAGGTCGTAGCCCGACAGGATGTTGAAGGCGTTCACCAGGGCGATGCCGCCCGATGAGGGCGGCGCCGCCGACACGATCCGCGCGCCGCGATAGTGCCCGACCACCGGCTCGCGCTCGATCACCTCGTAGCGCTCCAGATCCTCGAGGGTCCAGATGCCGCCGAGCTCGCGCACGCCGTCGACCAGCTTGCGCGCCAGCGGGCCGCGATAGAACGCCTCCGCGCCGCCCTCGGCGATGGCTTCGAGAGTGGCGGCGAGCTCGGGCTGCCGGATCACGGTGCCGAGCGGCGGCACCTCGCCGCCGCGCAGGAAAATCCGCCCGCCGTCGCCCCTGAGCAGGGCCTCGCGTTTGAACACCATGCCGCCGCGCAGGCGCTCATTGAGGGGAAAGCCTTCCTTCGCGAGGCGAATCGCCGGCTGCAGACTGGTCTCGAGCGGCAGCCGGCCATACTTGGCGGCGATATGCGCAAGCGCCGCCGGCTCGCCCGGGATGCCGGCCGCCAGGGCCGTATCGCGCGAGCGGCCTGGGACGGGATCACCGTTCTCGTCCAGGAACATGTCGCGGGTCGCGGCGAGCGGCGCGACCTCGCGACCGTCCACCATCACCTCGAACCCGTCTGCCGCGCGATGCAGCAGCCAGAACCCGCCCCCGCCCAGTCCCGAGCTGCTCGGCTCGACCACGGCCAGCGCGGCACTCACCGCCACGGCGGCATCGAAGGCATTGCCGCCCTGACGAAGAATCTCCTGCCCTGCCTGGGTGGCCAGTGGGTGTGCGCTCGCGATCCCCGCCCGCTCGGGCTTCAGCCCCCCGGCCAGGACCACCACCGGCAGGATCAGCACCAGGCATACGAGGGCCCGGAAGCCAACGCGCAGCGAACCGTCTCTCATCATGGAAGCTCTCTATCGAACGTTTTCCGGCGCGCAAGCAGCCGTCAGTCCGCGCGCCGGCGCGCCCAGGCGCGCTCGAGCGCCGCGGCCACGCTGGGATGCACGAACTTGCCGACATCGCCGCCCAGGCTGGCGATCTCGCGCACCATGGTCGAGGAAATGAACGTGAACTGGTCGGCCGGGGTGAGGAACACGTAATCGACCTTGTCGGTGAGATGCCGGCTCATGGTCGCCAGCTGGAACTCGAAATCGAAGTCCGACACCGCCCGCAGACCGCGCACCACCACGCGCAGCCCGTGCTGGCGGGCAAACTCCACGGTCAGGCCGGTGTAGCCGGTCACCTCCACGTTGGGGAGGTCGCTCAGCACCTCGCGCGCCAGCTCGACGCGCTCGTCCAGGGTGAACAGGGGCGCCTTGCCGGGGTTGGCGGCGATCGCCACCACCACGCGCTCGAAAATGTCGGCCGCGCGGCGCACCAGGTCGTGGTGGCCATTGGTGATGGGATCGAAGGTGCCGGGATACATCGCGCCGGTCATGAAGGCCTCGTCTCGCTGGTCGCGGCGGTGGGAGTCTCGAGCAAATGATAGCCGACCTGACCAGCCCGCTTGGCGCGGCGCACCTGCCAGCCGGGCGGCAGGGACGGCAGCGGCGCGTCGGCCGCGCACTCGAGGTACACCAGGGCCTGATCGGCCAGCCAGCCGCGCGCCAGGCGCTCGCAGAGGGCGCCGAGCCCGGCATAGCCGTAGGGCGGATCGAGGAACACCACGTCGAAGGGCTGCGGCGGGCCGTCCAGGAACCGCTCGGCCTCGGCGGTCAGGGCGTTGGCGCCCGACGCGCCCAACTCCTCGAGCGTGGCTTGCAGATGCCTCACCACGCGCGCATCGCTGTCGACGAACAGCACCGCTGCGGCGCCGCGCGACAGGGCCTCGATCCCGAGCGCACCGCTGCCGGCGAACAGGTCCAGGCAGCGCGCCCCCACGATGCGCGGCTGCAGCCAGTTGAACAGCGTTTCGCGCACGCGATCCGGCGAAGGCCGCAGCGCGGCGACGGGCGGGAAGCGGATGCGCCGTCCGCGCCAGCGTCCGCCGATGATGCGCAGGCGATTGGGCGGCGCCGCCGCCCGCCGTGATGGTTTCTTCGAGTGGCTCACGGGTGGAGCTTACCTGCCGGCGCAGGGGCCGGCACGCTCGCCGGCCTTCGGTGGCCGTGGCTGCGAGGCCGCTTCCGCGGCGTGCGCGCCGTTTCCGGGCCAGGAACCCCCGCGCGCGCCCGCGACGGACTGCGACCGTGCGCCGCTTCTCTTACAATGGTGCATAGTCCGCGAACCCAGCCACGAACCGCGCCTCACGAGATCCGATGTTCGGCTTCAAGAAGACACCCGCCGCAGAGAACACCGAGCAGCCCAAGCAGCCCGGCTTGTTCAAGCGGCTGCGCGAGCGCCTGAACCGCGGCAATTCCTGGCTCACGTACGACCTGGCCAATCTGCTGCCCGGCGGGCGCATCGACGAGGGGGTGCTGGAGGAGCTGGAAATGCGCCTGATCACGGCCGACGTCGGCGTGGAGACCACCGAGCGCGTGCTCGGCGGGCTGCGCAAGCTGGTGGCCCGTAAGGAGCTCGGCAATCTCGACGCCTTGATCGCGGCGCTGCGCAGCTCACTCATCGAGACCCTCAGCCCGAGCGCCGTGCCGCTGCGCATCGATCCCGACGCACGCCCGTTCGCCATCCTGGTGGTGGGCGTGAACGGCGCGGGCAAGACCACCACCATCGGCAAGCTCGCCCACCACTTCAAGGCCGACGGGCTCAAGGTCATGCTGGCCGCCGGCGACACCTTCCGTGCCGCCGCGGTCGAGCAGCTCCAGGTCTGGGGCGATCGCAACGGCGTGCCCGTCATCGCCCAGGCCACCGGGGCCGATCCCGCGGCGGTCGCATTCGACGGCATGCAGGCGGCGCGCGCGCGCGGCATGGACGTGCTGCTCGCCGACACCGCCGGGCGCCTGCATACCCAGTCGAACCTCATGGAGGAGCTCAAAAAAGTGAAACGCGTCATGGGACGCGTGGCTGCCGACGCGCCGCACGAGGTCCTGCTCGTGCTCGATGCCAGTCAGGGGCAAAATGCCCTGCAGCAGGCCCGGTTGTTCAACGAGGCGCTCGGCGTGACAGGCATCGTACTGACCAAGCTCGATGGCACCGCCAAGGGCGGCATCGCCCTGCCCATCGCCAGCGAGCTCAAGCTGCCGATCCGGTTCATCGGCGTGGGCGAGAGCGCCGAGGACTTCGGCGTGTTCGAGGCGGAGCCGTTCGTCGACGCTCTGTTGAAGTCGCCGGAATGATCCGCTTCGATCGCGTCTTCAAGCGCTACCCCAACGGGCGCGAGGCGTTGAGCGACCTCACGCTGGAGATCGCGGCCGGCGAGATGGTGTTTCTCACCGGCCACTCGGGGGCCGGTAAGTCGAGCCTGCTGAAGCTGGTGGCCCTCATCGAGCGGCCCACGCGCGGCCAGCTCATCGTCAACGGCCAGAACGTGGCCGGCGTGCGCCGCTCCAAGGTGCCCGCGTTCAGGCGGCGCATCGGCATGGTGTTCCAGGATCACAAGCTCCTCAGCGACCGCACCGTGTTCGACAACGTGGCGTTGCCGCTGATCATCGCGGGCGTGGGCACCAAGGAGATCGGCAAGCGGGTGCGCGCGGCGCTCGATCAGGTGGGCCTGCTCGGCTACGAACAGAACCTGCCGCTCGAGCTCTCCACCGGCGAACAGCAGCGCGTCGGCATCGCCCGCGCCGTGGTCAGCAAGCCCGACATCCTCATCGCCGACGAGCCCACGGGCAACCTCGACCCGGACCTGTCGCTCGAGGTGATGGGCATCTTCCGTCGGTTCAACGAGGTGGGCGTGACGGTGCTGGTCGCCAGTCACGACCTGTACCTGATCGAGCAATTCCCGGTGCGCCGCGTGCGCCTCGAGGCCGGGCGCATCGCGCCCGAGCCCCAGAGCGGGCGCGGGCTCGACCCGGGCCAGCTCATCGATCTCGAGGAGGCGCCCTCCCCATGAGGACCGGCCCATGAGCGCCTGGATCGTACGTCACCTGCAGACGCTGGTCGGCTCCCTCGGACGCCTGTCCGAGCACGCGCTCGCCACGCTGTTGACGACACTGGTCATCGGGATCGCGCTGGCGCTGCCGGCGTGCCTGTACGTGCTGGTGGCCAACGCGCAGGTCGCCACCGGGACATGGCAGCGCGCCGTCGACCTGACGGTCTACCTCGAGCGCTCGGCCACGGCGGACGCGGCGCGCAGCCTTGCCGAGCGCGTGCGCGCCCGGCGCGACGTCGCAGCCGTCGAGCTGATCACCAAGGAGGAGGCGCTCAAGGAGTTCCGCAGCGACTCGGGATTCGGCGCCAGCCTCGACGCCCTGGCCGACAATCCCCTGCCCCACACCTTGGTGGTGCGACCCGGCGCGGACTACGCCAGCGCCGAGCACCTGGAAGGGCTGGCGGCGGATCTGCGCGCCCTGGAGGGGGTCGAAGTCGTGCAGCTCGACACCCTGTGGGTGAGCCGGCTGGAGGCCATCCTGGAGACCGTGCGCCGCGGCGCGCTCATTGCCGCCGCCCTGCTCGCCATCGGCGTGCTGGTCATCGTCGGCAACACCATCCGCCTGGACATCCAGAATCGCCGGCAGGAAATCGAGGTGACCAAGCTGGTGGGCGGCAGCGACGGATTCGTGCGTCGGCCTTTTCTCTACAGCGGCGTGTGGTATGGCCTGGGAGGCGGGCTGGTGGCCTGGCTAGTGACGACCGGCGTGGTGGCCGCGCTCGCCGGCCCCGTGAGCCGCCTGGCCGGCCTGTACGAGAGCGCCTTCAGAATCCAAGGCTTGCGCTTCGACACCGGCCTGGCCCTGCTGGGCGCCGGGATCGCCCTGGGATGGCTGGGCTCGTTCATCGCCGCCACCCGCCACCTGCGCGACATCGAACCCTAGAAATTCCGCTCCCGGCCCCCACATCGTCGGGCCTGCCGTGCAGCCTCGATCTGCAGGCATGGACCGGGATTGCCCGGCGGTGCCCGCCGACGCGGATGCGATACCGTCGGTTGGCAGCGCTGGTCGGATTCCGGGCGAATCCGGCCGGATCCGGCCGCGCGCCGATGCGTTTACCCAATTCAGGGAACTTGGAGGGCCTCTTAGCACTCAAAGAGACCGAGTGCTAAGATCCGCCGCAGACCGTACGGGAGGACCCTATTTGATGACGACGACCGCCTTAGTCCGCAGCAACACCGATCTGGTTTTTGCCGGCCCGGTCGGCAGTCTCGACGCTTATGTCGAGCGTGTCTCGCGTATTCCCGTACTCAGCCGCGAGGAAGAGCTCGCCCTGGCCACCCGCTTTCGCGAGGAGGGTGACCTGGAGGCGGCCCGCCAGCTGGTGCTCTCGCACCTGCGCTTCGTGGTGCACATTGCGCGCGGATACACCGGTTACGGCCTGCCGGTGGGCGATCTCATCCAGGAAGGCAACATCGGACTGATGAAGGCGGTGAAGCGCTTCGACCCCGCGGTCGGCGTGCGGCTGGTCTCGTTCGCCGTGCACTGGATCCGCGCCGAGATCCACGAATACGTGCTGCGCAACTGGCGTCTGGTGAAGATCGCCACCACCAAGTCCCAGCGCAAGCTGTTCTTCAACCTGCGTCGCCTGAAGAAGAACCTTGGCTGGCTCACCGAGGCGGAGACCCAGGCCGTGGCGCGCGACCTCGGCGTGACCCCGGAAGAAGTGACGGATATGGAGCAGCGCCTGAGCTCGCGTGACCTGTCGTTCGACCCGGCGCCCGATACCGACGACGAGGAAGGCTCTTACTCCCCGTCGGCGTACCTGCCGCACCCGGAAGCCGACCCCTCGGTGGCCGTGGAGCGCGAGCAGTGGGACGAGGACACCTCCGATCGCCTCTCGCAGGCGCTCGAAACGCTGGACGAGCGCAGCCGCAACATCCTGGCGAGCCGCTGGATGACCGAACAGAAGGCGACGCTGCACGAGCTGGCCGAGCGCTACGGCGTCTCCGCGGAGCGCATTCGCCAGATCGAGGCGAACGCCATCAAGAAGCTGCGCGGGCTGATCGCCGAGCCGGCCGAAGCGTAAGCGGCCACGCAGCCGACGGATCGTACGGGGGCGGATGCGAGATCCGCCCCCGTTTTTTTTGTGTGCACGATTCGCCGTCCCCGCCCCGAGACCCTGCTGCGATCGACCGCCGGGACGATGGGTGCCGCGGGGCGCGCCGGAACGCAGGCCGGATCCGAGACGTTCGGGGCAGGGCCCTGCGGGAGCGTTTGCCGGAGACCGGCGGTCCGCAACGGTGGGTCGCCCCGCACCTCAGTCATGGAGTGATGGCATGCTCGAGCTCGATCCTCGATTCCGCCCCATCCGGCGGCCGGGCGGCTACCTTCCCCTCGAGGACCTCGGCTTGATCGGCGACGGCGCAACGGTCGCGCTGGTGGGCCTCGATGGCAGCATTCCCTGGTTGTGCGTGCCGCGGTTCGATGCCGAGCCGCTGTTTTGCGGATTGCTGGATGTCACGCGGGGCGGACAGTTCACCGTGACGCCCGGGCAGCTCCTGGAGGCCCGGCAGCTCTACGAGCCGGACACCGGCGTGCTGCACACGGAGCTGCGCACCGCCACCGGACTGCTGCGCATCACGGATGCACTGACGCTGCGTTCGCGAGCGGACCTCACCGATGACGCGCCGGCCGAGCGTGGCGAGCTGGTGCGCTCCATTGCGATGCTGTCGGGCAACGCTCGGATCCACGTGAGTGTCGCGCCGCGCGGCGGCGCCGACATCCATGCGGCATTCAGCGGCCTGGAACTGCGACCCTTTGCACGCCCCGACATGCGCCTGCACCTGCGCGCCAACCGGCCGTTGCCCGGTCTCGAGAGCGATCATTTGCTGACAAAGGGAGAGCGGCTCGACCTGGTGTTGTCCTGGGGGCGCTTCCATCGCCACCATCGATTCGACGCCGAGGTCACGCTGCGCGAGACGGCCGAGGCGTGGCGTCGCTGGATGACGCACTTCCACTATGACGGGCCGCAGGCGCCCCTGGTCCGGCGCGCGGCCATCACCTTGAAGCTGTGCGATCACTGGGTCGACGGCTCGCTGGTCGCGGCCCCCACCTCGTCCCTGCCCGCCCCCGTGGGCGGCGTGCGCAACTGGGACTACCGCTACGCCTGGATTCGCGATGCCGCCTTCGCGGTGTTCGCGATGCGCCGCATCGGGTTCGCCAACGAGGCCGACGCCTTCCTCGGGTGGGTGCTGGACGCATTCGAACACAGCCGCTGGCCGCGCATCATGTACACCCTGGCCGGCCGACCGGTGCCCGAGGAAGCCGTGGACCACGAGCTCCGAGGCTATCGCGACTCGCCGCCGGTGCGCTGGGGCAACAGCGCGGTCGATCAGCGCCAGCACGATGTGTACGGCGAGGTCCTCGATTGCGCCGATCAATGGATCCGAGCCGGCGGGCAACTGGAACCGACTCTATGGACCCGCCTGGCCGAGCTGGCCGATGCCGCACGGCGCACATGGCGACAGCCCGACCAGGGCATCTGGGAGATCCGCAGCGAGGGCCAGGTGTTCACGTATTCGGCGGGCCTGTGCCAGGTCGCGCTGGTGCGCGCCGCCTCCCTCGCCGAGCAGCTCGGGCTGCCCGGACCGATTGCCGAGTGGCGCGCCGCCGCGGCGGTCATTCGCGACGCCATACTCGAGGAATCATGGGATGACGAGCTGCAGGCATTACGCGGATGCCTGGGCGGCGGCGGCCTCGACGCCAGCGTGCTGGCCTTGCCCTTGCGCCACGTCGTGCCCGTCGACCACCCGCGCATGGTGGCCACCACCCGCGCGGTGGCCGAGCGGCTCGGCGCGGGCGACGGCCTGCTGTACCGCTATTCACACGACGATTCGCCCGACGGCATCGCGGGCGACGAGGGTGCCTTCCTGCTGTGCAGCTTCTGGCTGGTGGACAACCTGGCCGGCCAGGGGCGCCTCGACGAGGCGGAGGAGCTGTACGACTCGCTGTGCGCGCGGGCCAACCCCCTCGGCCTGCTGTCGGAGCAGATCGATCCCTCCTCGGGCGAACTCTCGGGCAACTTTCCGCAAGCCTTCAGCCACATCGGTGTGATCGCCAGCGGCGTCACACTGAGCCGGGCGCGGGCGACCGCATGATCCAGCGCTTGGCCATACTCGGGGGCACGGGCGATCTCACCGCGCGCTATCTCCTGCCCGGCCTCGCCGAGCTACGTGCCACCGGGCGGCTGGGCGACGGCTTCGAGCTGGTCGCCGTCGGGCGC
>QGUO01000038.1 GCA_003242495.1 Pseudomonadota bacterium
CGTGTTGACGCCGCCGCATCCGATCTTCAGCACCGTGTACGAAATGCAGGAAATGCCGCAGATCCCGGCGGAGCCCATCGCCTATCCGCAGGGGCCCACGGCTGAGCCTGCAGGCATGCACCGGTACCCTGCGGGATCGCTCGACGAGCCGCAGATGCGCGCCTGGTTCGATGACGAGGGACGCCTCGTGGTCATCGCCACCCACAATACCGATATCGGCGACGGGTGGGAGCGGGAGGCCTACGGCGAGTTCTATTTCGAGAACTTCTCCACCAAGTCCTACATGCTGGGCATCAACATTCTCGCCTACGCAATGATGCACTGAGCTCGAGGCGCCAGCCTGCGCCGGATCGTCGCGCAGCCACGCAGCGGCCTGGCCGGCCGCGTACGCGCATGCGCGCCGGTCACGGCGCCGGATAGACGTAGCTCGCCTGCAGCCCCAACGGGATGCCGAGCGCCCAGTACAACAGCAGGAACGCGGTCCAGACCACGAGGAAGGTGAGCGAATACGGCAGCATCATCGCCACCACCGTACCGATGCCGCTCGAACGCACATAGCGGCGACAGAACACCACCACCAGCGGGAAGTAGGGCATCAACGGCGTGATGATGTTGGTGGAGGAATCGCCCACCCGATAGGCTGCCTGCGTGAGGTCGGGCGAGATGCCGAGCACCATGAGCATCGGGACGAGTATGGGCGCCAGCAGCGCCCACTTGGCGGATGCCGAGCCCACCAGGAGATTGACGAAAGCCGTGATCAGCACGATGCCGATCAAGGTGATCTGCACAGGCATGCGCGATTCCTGCAGCCAGGTGGCTCCCTCGACCGCCAGCAGGGCGCCGAGGTTCGATTGGCCGAAGACGGCGATGAACTGGGCAGCGAAGAACGCCATGACGATGTAGTAAGCCATGCCGCTCATGGAGTGGGTCATGCCCGCGATGACGTCGCGGTGCGTCCGCACCGTGCCGGAGACATAGCCGTAGACGATGCCCGGGATGATGAACAGCACGAAGATCAGCGGAACGATGGATTGCATCAGCGGCGCATCGGCGGCGGCCAGCACGCCGTCCGGCGAGCGCCACGGCGAGCTCACCGGCCACGCGGAAACAAACAACAACACCAGGCCCGCAAGCATCGCGATCAGGGACCAGCGCAGCGCCCTGCGCTCCTCGGGCGTCAGGGGCTCCATCTGCGGCGCGTCGCTGGTGTCGCCGTCGACCGCCGTGCCTTTCAGGCGCGGCTCGACCACGCGATCGGTGAGGAACCAGCCGAGCCCCACGATGAGCAGCGAGGAAGCGGTGGTGAAGAAATAGTTGTTGAGCGGGTTGAGCACGATGTCGGGATCGAGGATCTGGGCACCGGCCTGGCTGAGCCCTTGCAGCAGCGGGTCGAGGCTCGAGGGGATGAACGTGGCGCTGAATCCGCCGGAGACGCCGGCAAACGCCGCGGCAACGCCGGCGAGTGGATGTCGCCCCGCCACGTGGTAGATCACGGCGCCGAGCGGAATCACCAGCACGTAACCCGCATCCACCGCCGTGTGGCTGAGAATGCCGACCGCGATCAGCATGGGCGTCAGCAGGCGCTTGGAGGTCACCGCAAGCAGGCCGCGCAGCGACGCATTGATCATGCCGGTGTGCTCCGCCACGCCGATGCCCAGCATGGCCACCAACACGACCCCGAGTGGCGGGAAGTTCACGAAGGTGCTCACCATCTGCGCCATGAAGCCGGTGAGCGCCTCCCCCGAGAGCATGTTGCGCACCCGGAGCGGGTCGCCGGTGCGCGGATCGATGGCCGACCACTCGACCGGCGCAAGCAGCGCAGACAACACCCAGACGGCGATCAGGAAGACCAGGAAAAGGATGGCGGGGTCCGGCAGTTTGTTGCCGGTGCGCTCGACCCAGTCGAGCATGCGCAGCAGCCTGCCCTCGCCTTTCGGCGGTTGCTCGGCCGCGGTGGAATCTTCAGTCATGAGGGGCTCCCGTGATGTGGCCTCACGCCCTGCCCTGAGCCGGATTATGCACCATCGCGGCCCCGGGCTCGCTGCTCGGGAGCGCGCGCCACGGGCAGTGCGGGGAACGCGGCCGTCCGGCTACCGGGCCGCGCACTGGGTCGCGGTCAGCGAATACGGCGTACCGGTTCGCTCATGGATGAGCAGGCATTGCCTGCCGCGCTTGACCAGATGAAAGCGCTCGGGCCGTCCGGGATCGCGGCCGTCGAGGCGCTGTCCGCCCGCATCGCGCGCCGGGCGGCGCTCGATCAGGAGCACGCTCTCGACCGTGAGCGCATCGTCCGCCAGGGTCACGGGCACCCCGTGAAGCGCAGTGCTCACGATTTCGACGAGCTCGGCGTGACTTGCCGGTGTCGGGTCGACGATGATCGCCGCCCGGCTCTCCTGCGCGGACGACGATGCGCAGGCGGCGAGGTGCATCGTGGCGAGACAGAGCGCAGCGAGGCGACCACGCATGGCGCACCGGTGCCGCTGCGTCAACCGTGTGCCGGGCGGCGCGCCGGCGAGGCTCGAGGATGATGCGGCTCCCATGATGCCTGGCGCCACTATGGCCAATCCAGAATGCGATTCTCGCGCAGTGGCGACCTGGGCATCGAGCCCTCGTCGATGGACGAGGGCAAGGCGGCCTTGGCGCTGCCGACGGGCGCCTGCGCGGCGGCCGACGGACACCCGGACCCCTCGTGATGCGCAAGCGCCGCCGCCAGCCGGGCCTCCAGCGGATCGCCCAGCTCATGCTCGAAATCGTCGGCGACCGGGCAGCCCGGGAGCTCGGCGCTGGCATCGGTCGAGCCGGCAGGCCCGAACCCGAAATCGTACTCGCCGAATCCTGCGTCGTTCTCGCCCTTGAACTGGACGGCAAGATACGTCGTGCCGCAGTTGTCGGTGGGAAAGAAGCCGTACGGCTTGCCGCAAGTGGTCGCGCCGATCTGGATCACCTCGACGCCGATGCCACGCAGCCCGTTGATGATGGACTCGCTCGCCGAGCAGGTGTTTGCGCCGGTGAGCACGTACACTCGATCCAGCTCGAGGGTCGGCAGGTTCGTTCCCTCGGTGCTCACGTCGAAGAACGGAATCGGCTGGAGCGGACTATTGTCGATGGGATTGACCGTGGGGGGATACTTGTCGTTGAACGCCAGGCGCTCGAACACGCGCCCGGAGGTCTGCGCCGGCCCCGCAATCATGTAGGCCAGCTGGCTGGCGATGTACAGGAAGCCGCCACCGTTGTAACGCAGGTCCAGTACCAGCGATGTCACGCCTTCCGCATCGAGATACGCGATGGCATCGATGAGCCGCTTCTCGGCGACGGCGTTGTGATCGTTGAACAGGATGTAGCCGGTCTTCCCCGCCGGCCGGCCGATGACCGTGACCGTGGGGACGGGATCGTAAGCAATCCTGGCCGCCTGCAGGGTCGCCGGCCGGGTCGCGCCGCTGTCGCGCGCTCTGAAGACGAACGAATGGGTCTGTCCCTCCTCGGGCGCGAACAGGGCCGCGTTCAGTGCGTCGACCGACGCTCGGTCGTTGGCCAGGACGAAATCGGTGTCGTCCACGAAGAGCAGCGCGTCGCCGCGCCGGATTCCCGCCGCGTACGCGTCCGTGCCGGGGTCCACGTGGGCCACGCGCATCTCGCGCGGCGGCTGTGCCTCGAACAGCACCCACTGGATGCCGTAATCGATTTGTACGCCTGCCTGCTGTGCCTGGAGATACTCATCGGTGGGTAACGCAAAGGAGTATCGATCGCGCGGGGCCAGCAGCCTTCTGAAGTAGTCGACCGTGCTGGTATTGAAGGTCGGGTCGAGATCGGGCACCTCGTCGTACCACAGGTACAACTCGTTCATCCATGAACGCACCCAATTGTTCTCGTCGCTGCGCGCGCCACTGATATCCCGATAGGGGGCGCCGGTCTGAGGATCGATGCCGCTGCGCGGGTTCACACATTGCGCGGCGAACGTGCCAGAGGGCATGAAGACGCCGGGCGTCCAGCTGCCTTTATTGCCACTGCTGGGAGGGTCACCGGTGCCGCCGATGCCGCCCCCGCCACCTCCGCCGCAGGCTGTCAGGCCCAAGGCGATCGCTGCAATCGTCGCGCCCTTGGCGGCGATCCCAATCCGTTTGACAGAACCCATCATCCCCATGCGAGCCTGCGACATTCTTCGGTGCTCCCGACCGTTATCCCGCCATTCGTTATCCCGCCTTTGTACTACACCGTCCCATGCCGTCGCCACCGCCTGGTTCTCTTGGACCGGTGACCGGCTTCCCCGCGCGTGCCAGACGCGGCGAAAAAGTTGCGTGCAATCCGTCTTCCGGGCCTGTACAGTGCGCGCACTCGCGGCCGCCGTCCGGTCGGCCCGTTCACGCTCGCGGTCGGTTTTCGGGATTTTCCCGCTCTCGCCTCGACACCATCTCCCGCCTCACTGGACCTGCGGATGCACGCATCCGTTGCAGGCTGGCAGAGGATGATTCATGCCTTTCGCTTCCCTCGGGCTGGCGCCCGAACTCGTTCGCGCACTCGCGGACCGCAACTACGTCGCACCCACGCCCGTCCAGGCGCGCGTCATCCCCGAGATTCTCGCCGGGCGCGACATTCTCGCCGGCTCGCAAACCGGCACCGGCAAGACCGCCGGCTTTACACTGCCGCTGCTGCAGAAACTCAGCGTCGCCAGCCGCACATCGAACTCGCCCCGCGCGCTCATCCTGGTGCCGACGCGCGAGCTCGCTGCACAGGTCGGTGACAGCGTGCGCAGCTATGGCAAGTACCTGCGCCTGCGCACCCAAGTGATCTTCGGCGGCGTCGGTCTTCATCCACAGATCGAGGCCCTGCGTCGCGGTACCGACATCCTGGTGGCCACGCCGGGCCGCCTGCTCGATCACGCGCAGCAAGGCCACGTCCGTCTCGACGACATCCAGATGCTGGTGCTCGATGAAGCCGACCGCATGCTGGACATGGGCTTCATCCACGACATCCGCCGCGTCATCCGGCTGCTGCCACCACGTCGCCAGAACCTGATGTTTTCCGCCACGTACTCCAGCGACATCCGCAAGCTGGCGCAGGGCCTGCTGCATGCGGCGGCAGAGATCGACATTGCCCGCCGCAACACCGCGGTGGAAACCGTCGAGCAGCATGTCTATCCCGTGCCCAAAGAGGACAAGCGAGCGCTGCTGTCGCACTTGATCCGCGCCGGAGACTGGTCGCAGGTGCTGGTCTTCACACGCACCAAGCATGGCGCCAATCGACTCACCCGGCAGCTCGAGGAGGACGGGATCGAGGCTGCGGCCATCCATGGCAACAAGAGTCAGGCGGCGCGCACCCGGGCACTGGCCGATTTCAAGGCGCTGCGGGTGCGGGCACTGGTGGCCACCGAGGTCGCGGCACGCGGGCTCGACATCAAGGAGCTGCCATACGTCGTGAACTTCGAGCTGCCGAACGTTGCGGAGGACTATGTCCACCGCATTGGACGCACTGGCCGCGCCGGGGCAAAAGGCATGGCGCTTTCACTGGTAGCGCCCGACGAGAGCTCGCTGCTGCGGGACATCGAGAAGCTGCTGGGCAGGCGCATCCCGCAGGCGAGGCTCCCCGACATTTCGGCGCCTCCGCCGCGTCGTGCGCCGCTTTCGCGAGGTGCGTCCGGACGCCGTCTCCCAGCCGCGTTCCGCCGTCTCCCGCCGACGCCGGCGCGGCCCCCCGCCAGGCGCTCCCCGGCAGAACGAACGGACGCATGCACGCCGCCCGCCGGGTGGCGCCGAGCCGTCGCATGGGCGGCGTCGTTCGCGCTGACGGGGCGCCGCTGAACGGCAACACCGCATCCGGCTATCGAGGGTTGCTGACGACCTGATCGCCCAGCGGCACCAGGCCCTGCATGGCCTGCATCTGTGCGCGCTGCATGCGCACGTGCGCGCGTCGCATGACCAGCTCCTGATCGAGCATTTGCTCGAACTGTTCCAGCTGTGGGGCGGTGAGCCAGGTCGCCGCGACATCGCGCAGCCGCCGGTTCGCCTCCTCCGTGCGCTCGATGCTTTGCTCCAGGTGCTCCAGGGCGTCGCCTGGGCCGGCCGCGATCAGCGCGGTGCCGAGCAACGCCACGCCAGAGCTCGCCGATAGCACCGCATCGGGACCGGACGTACCCGACTCCTGCCGCGCCCGCTCGGCTTCACGTTTCTGTTCCGCGGCGATCGCCGCGATCAACGGGCGTGCCTGCTCGTCGGTCAGAGGATGTCCGGTGGCATCGAGCACGTCTCGCAGTCGATTCACCTGGAAGCGTGCGCCCATGCTCTCCTGGTACTGCTGCCATTGTTGCGTACTTCGCGCTTCCGAGGAGCGCAGCGAGCTCGGCCGCGTGCGCTTCGCGGCGCTGCTCCGCTTTGCGCTGAAACTCGAGCACGGTCGCCGGGTCGGGAGGTCCGTCGGCCCCGAGCGAAACGACGCCGTCCATGGACTCCATCTGCTGGTTGGCCAGCAGGTCGAACAACGCCGAGGTTTCCTCCGCGGTAAGGTTCAACTCCTTGGCCACGTCCGGATAGCTCTGCGGCAGCATCATGCGGTGCTGGGCGCGCACGGCCGCGCGGTACTCTGGGTCCTGCAACATGTCGTGGTGGCGGGAGACCATGGCAAGACGCCGCGGTGCGACCAGGTCGGCGGGCTCTGGTGCCGCGGCGGGTCGGGCGTCAGCCGGCGCCGCGGAGGGCGCGGCGGTTGTGGCGCGAGGTGCGACCGCTGCGGTCTCGGCCACGGGCGGCGGCTGCCGGAGCGGCGCGAAGGGATTGCGTGCCGCCGCCGTAGCCTGCTCGAGTTCTGCCACGCGGGCCTCGAGCCTGGCGGTTTGTTCCTGCTCGGCGCGCAACTGCTGCCACAGGTGCGCGGAGACATAGCCCGCAGCGAGCGTCGTCGCCGCCAGAATCAGCGTCAGCTTCCACATGCGTGCCTCCCCCACTCTATGCGCCGCGTGCGCGGCTACGCTCAATCGATGAAGAAGTCCGGCAGCAAGTCGCGATTACCGGGCGTCACCGCATAGCGATCGAAATCCGTCACGCCGGCTTCCTCGAGGACCTCGTCATCGATGAAGAAATGACCGGTGCACTGGCGGGCATCGCGCGTCAGGATGACGTGCGCGGCATCCGCCATGATCTCGGGCTTGCGACCGCGGGTGGCATCGACGCCCGGAATCACGTTCAATGCGGTGGTCGCGATCACGGTGCGCGGCCACAGCGCGTTCACCGCGACGCCCGCGGAGCGGAACTCTTCCGCCATGCCGAGCACGCACATGCTCATGCCGTACTTGGACATGGTGTAGGCGACATGGGGTGCAAACCAGTGCGCCTTAATGTTGAGCGGCGGCGCAAGGTTGAGGATGTGGGGATTGCGGCCGGCTTGCGCGGCTTGGATGAGATACGGCAGGCAGGCTTGCGAGCACACGAAAGTACCGCGCACGTTTACGCCGAACATCAGGTCGAAGCGCTTCAGCGGCGTCTCGAGGGTGGGCGTCAGCGAGATGGCGCTGGCATTGTTCACCAGGATGTCGATGCCGCCAAAATGCTCCGCGCAGCGGCGCGCCGCATCGGCCACCGCCTGCTCGTCGCGGATGTCCACCTTGAGCGCTAGTGCCCGGCCTCCCGCCGCCTCGATCTCTTGCGCCGCACTGTGAATGGTGCCGGGCAGCTTCGGGTGCGGCCGGTCGGTCTTGGCGGCGATGGCGATATTTGCTCCATCGCGCGCGGCGCGCAGTGCGATCGCCAGCCCGATGCCGCGGGAAGCGCCGCTGATGAACAAGGTCTTGCCGGCCAGCGACATCGAGGGCTCCTGCCAACCCTGGAAAGCCAAGCGTAGCGAAATCCGCCGGTCGTGCAATACGCAGACTGGGCGGCATGGCGGACCGGCGTATACTGTCACGGCCGTTGCGGTCGGCATGTGGCGCGTACGCCTCAGCCTTCTCCGCGCTGGAGGTCGTGGCGATTCTGCGGAGCGACCCGCGGTGAGTGATGCTTGCGTCGGGCAGGCAGGTCGGGAACGATTTCGCGAGTACCTGTCCGCACGATGCCCGAGAGTCGGGGGTCCGGTCCTCGGTCGCTCGTAGGGAACGTCCGGCTCGTTCGTGAGCACCCGCTCGGCTCATCTCACGCGATCATGCGCTTGACCGCCGGCCACTCGTACACAGGAGACATGGATGGATGCTCGCATCACTGTGGTGACCCTCGGTGTCGACGATCTGGAGCGGTCGTTGCGTTTCTATCGGGATGGTTTGGGCTTTCCCACCGAGGGCATCGTCGGCCAGGAGTACGAGCACGGCGCCGTCGTGTTCATCCAGCTTCAACCGGGCTTGCGCCTCGCGCTATGGCCGCGAAAGAGCATCGGTCACGACACCGGGCTCGAGGTCGGACCGGCCAGCGCCACGGAGATGACGCTCGGACACAATGTCGGTTCGCGGGCGGAGGTCGACGCCGTCATGGCGCAGGCAGCCATGGCCGGCGCCACCATCGTCAAGCCCGCCCACGAGACCTTCTGGGGCGGCTACTCGGGTTACTTCCAGGACCCCGACGGACATCTTTGGGAAATCGTCTGGAATCCGCAGTGGTCTGAATGAGTGCGCGAGTGCCGAGCCGAACGTGCGGGTTCGGCGATACGTTCGAAACCCACCCGGCCGCCGTGCATCGTGTGAGTGTGCGTTGAAGGGGATCGCTCATGTACACGCCGACCTATACACAGGAATCCGATCGCGCCGTGCTGCACGCCTTGATCCGCGCGCATCCGCTGGGCACGTGGGTCACGCAGGGCGATGGCGAGCTCATCGTGAATCACGTGCCGTTCCTGCTCGACGCGTCGCACGGCGAGCATGGCATGCTGATGGGGCACGTGGCGCGCGCCAATCGTGTGTGGCGCGACTTCTCTCGTGGGGTGGATTCCGTGGTCGTCTTTCAGGGACCCGAGGCGTACATCACGCCTTCCTGGTATCCGAGCAAGCACGCGACGGGCAAGGCCGTGCCGACCTGGAACTATGTCGTGGTCCATGCGCACGGGCTGCCGCGGGCGATCGAGGACAAGACATGGCTGGCGGAGCACGTTCGCCGGCTGACGGCGGTGCACGAGGCCGACCAGGCGCTGCCGTGGCAGGTCTCCGATGCACCTGAGGACTTCATCGACCGGCTGCTCGACGGCATCGTCGGCATCGAGATCCCGATCACCAAGCTGGTCGGCAAGTGGAAGGTCAGTCAGAACCGCCCCGAGCCGGACCGGCGTGGTGTGGTCGCCGGCCTCCTGGCACGCAACGAGCCGGGCGCCAGCGCCATGGCCGCCGCCGTGCAAAGCCGGATCGAGCCGCACGCCGATCGATGAGCGTCTTGTCTGGGCGAATGCCCATCTGACCGGCACGCTCGTCGTCGCGTCGTTCATCTACGCTGCGGGCATGCCCGCGCCGCTGCACGAGGCGCCGTTCGGTCGCCGCAGCCGAGGCCGAGTGCGCGTGGCGCAGCGCGCCGGCCGTCGAATCGATGTATGAGGCAAGGAAGGGTGCTCTTGCGAGCACCCTCCCTCGCCGCTCGTCCGTCAGAACAATCCTTCGACCTGCAGCTGCTCGTTGAGGCGGATCTTGGCGGCGGCCGGCACCCTCGGCAGGCCCGGCATGGTCATGATCTCGCCGCACACCGCCACGACGAACTCCGCGCCGGCGGCGAGGCGCACTTCGCGGATCGGCACCACGTGGTCCGACGGGGCACCCTTGAGGGTCGGATCCGTCGAGAAGCTGTACTGCGTCTTGGCGATGCACACCGGCAAGTGGCCGAAGCCCTGCTCCTGGAACTCGCGGAACTGGTCGCGCACCTTCTGGTCCGCGGTGATGTCCCGCGCGCCGTACAGCGTCTGCGCGATGGTGCGGACCTTGTCCCACAGCGGCATGTCATCCGGGTAGAGCAGGCGCAGCTCGGGCGTCGGGCCCTCGGTGAGCCGCACGACCTCGCGCGCCAGCGCCTCGGCGCCCTTGCCACCCTCGGCCCAGTGGTTGCACTCGATGGCCTCCACGCCCACTTCTGCGCAGAGCTCGCGCACCAGATCGCGCTCGGCATCGGTGTCGCTGGTGAAGCGGTTGATGGCGACCACCGCCGGCAAGCCGAACTTGCCGACGTTCTCCACGTGCCGCGCCAGGTTGGAGAAGCCCTCGCGCAGCGCCTTGAGATCCTCCTTGCCGAGATCTTCCTTGGCGACGCCGCCATGCATCTTGAGCGCGCGGATGGTGGCCACGATGACCGCCGCCGCGGGCTTCAGGCCAGCCTTGCGGCACTTGATGTCGAAGAACTTCTCGGCGCCCAGGTCTGCGCCGAAGCCGGCCTCGGTAATGACGTAATCACCGAGCTTCAGGGCCGTCTTGGTGGCCATCACCGAGTTGCAGCCGTGCGCGATGTTGGCGAACGGTCCGCCGTGCACGAACGCCGGATTGCCCTCGAGCGTCTGCACCAGGTTCGGCAGGATGTCGTCCTTGAGGAGCACGGTCATGGCGCCTTCGGCCTGCAGGTCGCGGGCGTAGATCGGCTTACGGTCGCGCGTGCGCCCAACGATGATGTTGCCGAGTCGCTTGGTGAGATCCGCATGGCTGGTGGCGAGGCAGAAGATCGCCATCACCTCGGAGGCCACCGTGATGTCGAAGCCGTCCTCGCGGGGGAAGCCGTTGCCCGGGCCGCCGAGGGAATTGACGATGGAGCGCAGGGCGCGATCGTTCATGTCGAGCACGCGCTTCCAGGAGATGCGCCGGGCATCGATCTGCAGCTCGTTGCCCCAATAGATGTGGTTGTCGAGCATCGCCGACAGCAGGTTGTGGGCGGAGGTGATGGCGTGGAAGTCGCCCGTGAAGTGCAGGTTGATGTCCTCCATCGGCGAGACCTGCGCCCAGCCGCCGCCGGCGGCGCCGCCCTTCATGCCGAAGCAGGGCCCGAGGCTCGGCTCGCGCAGGCAGATCACGGTCTTCTTGCCGATGCGGTTGAGGCCGTCGCCGAGGCCCACGGTGGTCGTGGTCTTGCCCTCGCCCGCCGGGGTCGGGGTCATGGCGGTGACCAGGATCAGCTTGCCGTCGGGACGATCCTCCAGCTGGCGCACAAAATCCAGCGAAATCTTGGCCTTATATGGGCCGTACTGAAGCAGGTGCTGCCGCTCGATGCCGAGCTTGGCACCCACCTCCTCGATCGGCTTCAAGGTAACTTCTCGTTCGATCTCGATATCGCTCTTGTGCATGGACCCTTCCTCAACAGGAGAACCGTCCGCTCGCGGCCGCAGTGGCCCGGTGGGCAGATTGCCGGATAAAACAGAACAGTTTACCGGTCCGGCCGGGAAGCCGAAACCAGCGTGATTCTGAGATGCCTTCTATACGTGCCCACTCGGTGGGATCGCAAGCGGAGTGTGGCCACAGCGGCCCGACGGGCGGGGTATCGAGGGTGTCCAGTTCAGGCAATCCCCCGCGCATCGCAGGTTCGGCGTTCATGAGCGGACGTATGCCGCATCGTCGTCCGGCCTGAGGATAGACTCGAGCATCGGTTGCGGACGATGGGCCATGACGGCAGAACGCCTGCCTTGTCCATGCTGTGGATCGCGCGTGCTGAGCGAGGCCGGCGCCTACGAGATATGCGAGGCATGCAATTGGGAGGATGACCCCGTGCAGGCAGCCGATCCCCGTTACGCCGGTGGAGCCAATGAGATGAGCCTGGACCAGGCTCGCAGGCGGTGGCGAGAACGCGCAGAGTGACGGCGCGGCATCCTGAGCTGCAACCGTCCGCCCTGCACGCGGCGCCCTGGCTGGGTCGGGACACTCGGTTGCCCTGGAGTGTCCTGGCAGTTAACCTCGTTTCCCCGGTTTCCCTGCCCGCACCGCATGAAATATCGCGCCATTCTTTTCGATTTCGACGGTACGCTCGTTCCTTCCCTGCCGCTGTGGGCCAAGGCTTTTCAGGCCGCACTGCGCGGCCACGGCGTGGCGTTGACGGAGGAAGAAGTGATCCGTGCCTGCTTCTTCCGGGACTGGGCGGCGGTCGCCGCCGACCACGGGATCGCATCCGCGGATGAATTGCGTCTGGCGGTCGAGCGTGGTCTGCGCGAAGCGTTCCTGGACGCGACGCTGTTCCCGCTGGCGCGGGCGGTCATCGATCACTGTCGCGCGCATGGCCTGCAGACGGCGCTGGTGACATCCGCGCCGCGCAGCATGATCGACGAGGTGATTCCGCGGCTGGCGTTGGAGGATGCCTTCGATTTCCGGATCTGCGCCGATGATGTGGCCAACCACAAGCCGCATCCGGAGCCGGTGCTCACCGCGCTGGCGGCGCTCGAGCGCCAGCCACACGAGGCGATCATGATCGGCGACTCGCGTGCCGACATCCTGGCGGGCAAGGCGGCGGGGACTGCCACGGCGCTGTTCCTGCCCGAGGAGCACAGCCGCTTTCACTGTTTCGACACGTTGCGGGCCTGCGGTCCCGATCACGTGTTCGTCGACCACGCCGAGTTGCCGGCGCTGTTCGGCCTGCCGCAGCTCGGGCTGCGGCAGGCCGTCGATCTCTAGCTAATCCTCGTCTTTCAACGACGCGCGCGACGCGCCAGGCGCTCGAGCTGTTCGTCGGTGACGCGCTGCTCGAGCGCGCCATCCACGGTCTGCCACGCCCAATGGCTCGGGCGGCGCTTGCCGCGCTCGTCGGTGTGCTCGTGGTCATGCAGGCCCGAGAGTCGCTCGGCTTCTTCGATCGTCAGCAGACGCTCGCTGGGAAATCGATGCATGGCTTACCTCTGGTCATTGAGGAGATCGGTTTCGAGTATCGGGGCTTGGCGGCACGGCCTGAATCAGGCCGAGCCTGAATATGCCCAGGCATCGGGAATAAGCTCAGAAGACGCTGAAAACCGCCAGCCGGGTGCACACGCCGCGGCGGCGCTCCGGCCACGGCCGCGCGTCCGCCCCATGTGGGGGTTTCATGACGCGTTGGCAAGTTCCTCGGCGGATTCCGGCTGCTCGTCTTGACCCTGGTCTGGGATGTCGGTGGCGCAAGTCGCCCCGGCGATTGCCGGCGCCCGGGCCGGCAGCGGGCTCAACCTGGGCAGGGGATCGCCGTCGTGCAGGCGCTGACGGTTGATCTCGAGCCAACGTTCGATGTGCCGGCGGAAACGCTCGACCGCCCGTTCACGGAATACGACCAGCGCATGGCCATCGAACATCTGCTCCTCGGCCGGCGTCACGTGGTACCACCACTGCAGTCTGTCGAGCTTCTCCCCGCTCAGATAGGGCAGCGTGATCGAAAAGCGCCGTCCTCGCCGGGTCGGCTCGGTCTCGGCGAACGCGAAGTAGTCTTCGAGCGCGCGTGGCAAGTCGATCAGGGGCATCCGAGCTCGTGACGTGGGCCAGTGATCCTCGGGATCATATCGACTATCCCGCGGGTGTGCCATTCAGGCGACAGTTCCTCGGGAGGCGCGGCATGCCGGCGAAACTGGCGATGCCCCGATTGCGGGCGCAGGCGTGCCCCGCAAGGCTTGTCGAGGAAATACCGGCCACGATAGGGTGCGCACCTCAGCGTTCCCGACCGGCCGCGGGCATCGGCCCATTGCCGCCAGGAACCGGTGTTTCTCGGTATTCGTTGCCCGAACCATCGCCCTGAACCATCGCCCTGAACCGTCGCCGGAGGAATTTCCATGCACACGTCCCCATCAATGAGTCGCTTGGCGCGCGCCGTGTTGCCCATCGCATTGGTGTGCCTGGCCGGTATCGCCTCGGGGGCGGAGAGCCGCCAACAATGTGAGCGGGATTTCTCGCCTCGCAGCGGCCAGCCGGGCAAGGACGTCATCTGGGTGCCGACGCGCGAGGAGCTGGTGAACGCCATGCTCACGGCGGCCAAGACCGGGCCCGAGGACTTCGTCGTCGATCTCGGCTCGGGCGATGGGCGCATCCCGATCGCTGCCGCCAAGCGCTTCGGCGCCCGTGCGCTCGGCATCGAGTACAACCCGCAAATGGTCGAGCTCGCGCAGTGCTATGTGCGCTCCGAAGGACTCGAGGACAGGGTGGAAATCCGCCAGGCGGACATCTTCGAGACCGATTTCAGTGATGCGACAGTGCTCACGCTTTATCTGTTGTCCGACCTGAACATGAAGCTGCGCCCCACGATCCTGGCGCTGCGCCCCGGCACGCGGGTGGTGTCGAACTCCTTCAAGATGGGTGAGTGGGAGCCGGATCAGGACATCGAGGTCGAGAACAGTTACGCGCACGCCTATCTATGGATCGTGCCGGCCAGGAT
>QGUO01000440.1 GCA_003242495.1 Pseudomonadota bacterium
CGCCGAGGGCGTCACCAGCATCCACGACGCCACCCGACAGGAGATCGGGCGGTTCACACTCATGCATCCGCTCGATGCCGCATTCGTCGACGATGGGCGTGTGTATCACGGGGTGACGCCCGTGATGCCGATCGATCCTGCCCGTCCCGCCTACCGGGATGTCCTGGTCGTGACCTTCCGGCGCGCCTGAGCGCCTGCCCTGCCGCGCGTCACTCCGAGGGGGTGCAGAAGCGCGCGAAATCCTGGGCCAGCGCCCCGGCCGCCGCCTCGACGATGCGCCGGCCGTCCTCGATGGAGGCCTGGGTCGGGTCGGACCCGATGCGACCGTCGGGGAAGCGGCGACGGTAATCCTCCGCGTCGCGGATCGGTCCCACGGGCGCGATCCGCGGACTCATGCTCACCGTCGAGAGGACCTCAGCAGCCTGTGGATATGCAAACCAGGTGACGGAGATTTCCGAGGGCGTCGCGTGGCTGCCGTGCCCGGTGGGATACATTTCCTTGCACAGCTCCGCGATGCCGGGCAGCTCCCACCAGTTCTTGAGTGTGCAGACGATGTTCGTCTGGCCGCGGGTGTCGGGGCGCAGGGAGCCTTCGGCGTAGATCTCGGCGAAGGCGGCGTTGATGGTGGCGATATTGCCGCCATGCCCGTTGAGCCAATAGAAGTGAGTGAAGCCATGGCGGCGCAGGCTGGTCGTCCAGTCGAGCATGGCGGCGATCATGGTCGAGGGACGCAGCGTGATCGTCCCGGGGAAGCCGAGGTGGTGCTGTGCGCAGCCCACGTTGAACGTGGGGGCGACCAGGAAATTGCCGAGCGCGGCGCCCCGTGCCGCAATCACCTCCGGGCAGATCGCATCGGTGCCGAGCAGCCCATTGGGGCCATGCTGCTCGGTCGAGCCGATGGGAATCACGATGCCCGTGCTGCGGGCGAGGTAGGCTTCGACCTGCTGCCACGAGGATTGATGCAACTGCATGAAAGCACTCCTGAGAACGTTCGTGGCGCAGCGACCGCCCGGTGCCCGGCAGGGGCACCGCCGTGCACGCGCTGGTCGACGCGCTCAGGCACGGGCGCGATGCACCCGTGTCCTTGGGACGATCCCGGATGCCGCGTGGATCTTTCCGGGATCAGATGCCGAGCAACTGCTTGGCCTTGGCCAGCGTCTCCACCGAGCTCGCATGATCGCCCGCCTTGTGTTGCGCCTCGCCCTCGGCGCGCAACTGCTTCACCTCGGCCAGCTGCTCGGCGCTCAGCGAAGGATTCTTCGATAGCGCCTCGTCGATTTGTTTCATGTCCATGGGACAGTGATAGGCGAGCGCCAAGGCGCTCATACCGGCCAGAACCATCCCCAGGACACACCGGCTCAGCTTCTTCATTTGGCCTCCTCCGACAGGTTGGTTCGCGACGCACTGTGGGTTGCGGAATGAACGTGGCCGACGAGCTTGCTCGAGCGTCCACCTCTGCGAGCTTGCCTCCCGAGCCCGCAGTCATCGCCTGCGGAACGGCCATGCTGCGCATGGCTGTGCGTTCCGCAACAGGGCAGCCCGACCTCGAGCCCGGTACGGCGGATCCGACGGTACGCCGATTTCCCGGTGCTGTCCAACCACCCCTGGCGCGTTCCTTGCCCGGCCGCGCTCGAAGGCGATGGCATGGCGGATCAGGAGCACCTCGTCATGATGCGCCGGGCTGCCGTGCCGGTTCGTCGTGCGTCCGCGCCGGCCTCGTCGGCGTGCACCGCAGCGCCCGCGCGAGCGCCTTCCAGCGTTTGTCGATGCGGCGCCAGGCCTTCGGAAGGCGACGACGCATCCGGCGCATGGTGGCGCAGTGGTGCTCGGCCAGGCGTCCCATGAGAAAGACCGTCTGCGCGGCCAGCTGCGGCTGCGTCGTCACCCATTGCTCGAGGTGCATGGTTGCCACGTGCGCATCCTGATGGCGCCCGAGAAGTTCCTGGAGGCGCTCGAGCGAGCGCTGCAAACGTTGCGCCGGCTCGCCATACCACTCGGTGAACGGCGCGAGCGCATCGCGCAGGTGTTTTGCGCGCCGGCGCACCTCGTGAAGCTCGTCGGCCGGCGAGCCTTCATGGATGCGCTTGCCGCGCTTGCGCAAGCGGCGGTAGCGCTGCCGGAGACGTTCCGGCAGGACGCTCACCACAGGCAGCTCGGATCCCCGCGGCCCGGTCCACGTATTCTCCTGCAGGCCGGTGCGCAACGTGGCGAGCAGGCGCTGCGCCGCCCGAGACTCCAGCGTGCGTCGCATCTGCAGACGCGCGGCCGCCGACTGGGTCTGCATGTGCTCTCGCAGCGCGTCGAGCGGCTCGCGCCCCATGGTTGCCAGCCCGTCCGAAACAGCGTCGAGCTGCGCCGATTGCACGTCCAGATCACGCACCGAAGCGAGGCCGCCCAGCACGGTCTTGAGCGCCTTGCGTGTGTTTGCGATGCGCGCCGGCAGCTCAGCCTCGAACAGCCGGAGGGTCGACAGGGTGCGGCGCCTGGCCACGCGCATGCGGTGCACCGCCTCGGCATCGAGCGCCATGCCCGGCCGATACCTCAGGAGCGCAGCAGCATCGTTCAGCAGAATGAGCCGGGCAGCTTCCCGGATGCTCGACCCGGGATGCAGATCGATGCGCTCGCCGGCGCGCCGCACCGGCTGCGCCGCTGGCGATGTCCTGCGCGCTGCCATGCGAGCGAGCATGTCCCCTGACGCAGGAATTCGCAACGAGGGATCCGTCCTGCCCGCTGCACGCGCGTTGCCGGCCCGGAGGTCGAACCGCTACCCTTGGTCATCGACTCATCGTTCCGCCGACCGCGCGAGGATCCGCCCCCATGTACTCACGTCGCAGATTCCTGGCCGCCACGCTCACCGCCGCCGCAGGCGCTTCCCTCCTCGGCCCGCGCGACCGGGCGCTCGCCGCCGCACCGGCCATGAGCACCCGGCCCATCCCCTCCACGGGCGAGCGGATTCCGGTGATCGGCGCCGGCACCTCCGGCAGCTACGAGGCCGAGATCGGCTCGCCCAAGTACGGGCAGCTGCAGGAGACCATCAAAGTGTTCTTCGAGGGCGGCGGCACCGTCTTCGACACCTCGCCCAACTACGCGGGCGCCGATGCGGTGCTGGGGCGACTATTGCACGACGGCGGCTGGCGCGAGCGCTGCTTCCTCGCCACCAAGATCGCCGCCGACAGTCTCGAGGAGGCGCAGGCCCAATGGGCGAAGTCCCTGCGCGATCTGCACAGCGAGCGGGTCGAGCTGCTCCAGGTGCACAACCTGCGCGCCTGGCGCATCCAGCTTCCCTACGCGAGAGCACTCAAGGAGCAAGGCAAGACCCGGTACGTCGGCATCACGCACTACACCGATGCCGGCCTGGA
>QGUO01000039.1 GCA_003242495.1 Pseudomonadota bacterium
CGTCACCACCCAGGGACTTTCGCGCGGCGGCCCCTGCTCGTGCTGTCCGGTGTCGGGCTCGTGGCCGGCATCCGCGTCGCTGTGCAGCGCCGTACTGTCGAGCGCGTCATGGTGTACGCCGCCCGCCGCGAACCGCTCCGGCCCATGGAAGGTCATGAACACCAGGCGGAAGCTGTAGAGCGCGGTGACGAACACCCCGAGGAGCACGCACCAGTATGCGAA
This sequence comes from Pseudomonadota bacterium, assembly GCA_003242495.1. Classification (GTDB taxonomy): domain Bacteria; phylum Pseudomonadota; class Gammaproteobacteria; order Steroidobacterales; family Steroidobacteraceae; genus Steroidobacter. The sequence continues at coordinate 223 of QGUO01000039.1, forward strand.
GCCCGCGCCCGGGATGCTCGAGGCATGGACCGCCTCGATGAGCGCATCCTTCGAGAAGAATCCGGACGTGGCCGGGAAGCCGATCAGCGCCAGCGAGCCCAGGAGCGCCGTCCAGTACGTGATGGGCATGTACTTCTTGAGCCCGCCCATCCTGCGCATGTCCTGCTCATGGTGCATGGCGATGATCACCGAGCCGGCGGCCAGGAACAGCAGCGCCTTGAAGAAGGCGTGCGTCATCAGATGGAAAATGGCCGCGCCGTACGCCGACACGCCGAGCGCCACGGTCATGTAGCCGAGCTGCGAGAGCGTCGAATACGCCACGACGCGCTTGATGTCGTTGTTGACCAGGCCCAGAAGGCCCATGAAGAACGCCGTGATCGCGCCGATGATCAGCACCGTGGACAGCGCCGTGACCGACAGCTCGAACAGCGGCGACATGCGCGCCACCATGAAGATGCCGGCGGTCACCATGGTGGCCGCGTGGATCAGCGCCGAGATGGGCGTCGGGCCTTCCATCGAGTCGGGCAGCCACACGTGCAGCGGCACCTGCGCGGACTTACCCATGGCGCCGATGAACAGCAGGATGCAGATCACGGTGATCGCCTGCCACTCGACACCCGGCAGGATCTCCATGGTGCGCGCGGCGATGGCATCGGCACGCTCGAACACCGTGAAGTAATCGAGCGAGCCCGTGTAATAGACCACGCCGGCGATGCCCAGCACGAAGCCGAAGTCGCCCACCCGGTTCACCAGGAAGGCCTTGAGGTTGGCGAAGATCGCCGAGGGCCGCGTGTACCAGAAGCCGATGAGCAGGTAGGACACCACGCCGACCGCTTCCCAGCCGAAGAACAGCTGCAGGAAGTTGTTCGACATCACCAGCATCAGCATCGAGAACGTGAACAGCGAGATGTACGCGAAGAAACGCTGATAGCCGGGATCGTCGTGCATGTAGCCGATGGTGTAGACGTGCACGCACAGCGAGACGAACGTCACCACCACCATCATGAGGGCCGACAGGCGGTCGACCAGGAAGCCGACTTCCATGCGGATGCCGTCGCTCACCAGCCAGGTGTACACGGCGTCGTTGAAGACCGGCGCACCGTCGACCACCAGAAGCTTGAGGACCCAGGCGGACAGCGCGAACGACAGCGCCACACCGGCGATGGTGATGGTGTGCGCCCCCACCCTGCCGATGACCCGGCCGGCCAGGCCGGCCGCAATGGCGCCGAGCAGCGGTGCGAGGACGATGATGAGGAGGATTTGCTTGGAGATCATCGTCAGCCCTTCATGACATCCATCTGCTCGACGTTGATGCTGTTGCGCTTACGGAACAGCACCACCAGGATGGCCAGACCGATGGCCGCCTCGGCCGCAGCGACCGTCATGATGAAGAACACGAATACCTGCCCGTTGAGATCGCCCAGGTGGCGCGCGAACGCCACGAAGTTGAAGTTGACCGACAGCAGCATGAGCTCGATGCACATGAGCAGCACGATCATGTTCTTGCGGTTCAGGAAGATGCCCGCCACGCTGAGCGCGAACAGGGCGCCGGCGAGCAGCAGTACGCTTTCCAGCGGAATCATGTTTCCTTCTCCGCCTCCATCTTGACGATCCGGACGCGATCGCGCGCGCGCACCGCCACCTGACGGGCCACGTCCTGCTGCTTCATGCCGGCGCGACGCCGCATGGTGAGCACGATGGCCGCCACGATGGCGAGCAGCAGGATGACCGCCGCCACTTCGAAGGGATACAGGTACTTGGAATAGAGCAGCTCGCCGAGCGCGCGGGTGTTGTTGTAGCCCACCACGTCCGCCGAGGCTGCCGCCGCGGAGAGCTCCTCGTCGCCCAGGCTGCGCACCCAGACGACGCTCGCGATCTCGGCGACCACGATCAGCGCGATCACGATGCCGAGCGGCGCGTAACGCGTGAAGCCCTGGCGCATTTGCGCGACGTTGATGTCGAGCATCATGACGACGAACAGGAACAACACCATCACGGCGCCGACATAGACCAGCGCCAGCACGATGGCCAGGAACTCCGCCTCCATCAACAGCCACAACACGGCGCTGTTGAAGAACGCGAACACCAGGAACAGCGCGGCATGCACGGGGTTGCGCGCAGTGATGACGCCGATCGCCGCGACCACCAGCACGGCCGCGAAGGCGTAGAAAAGAATTTCAGGGATACTCACTAGCGGTATCTCGCATCCGCCGCCTTGTCGGCGGCGATCATCGCTTCGTAGCGCTCGCCGATGGCGAGCAGCTTGTCCTTGGTCATGATGTTCTCGCCGGCATTCTCGAAATGATATTCGTGAATGCGGGTCTCGACGATGGCATCCACCGGGCAGGCTTCCTCGCAGAAGCCGCAGTAGATGCACTTGAACAGGTCGATATCGTAGCGCGTCGTGCGTCGCGTGCCGTCAGGGCCGACGTCCGACTCGATGGTGATGGCCAGCGCCGGGCAGACTGCCTCGCACAGCTTGCAGGCGATGCAGCGCTCCTGCCCGTTCGGATAGCGGCGCTGGGCGTGCAGGCCGCGATAGCGCGGCGACTGCGGCGTCTTCTCCTCAGGATACTGCACCGTGATGTTCGGCCGGAACAGGAACTGGCGCAGCGTCACCGCGAGCCCCTGGATGAGCTCGGTGAGGAAGAAGGTCTTGAAAAACGATCGGGTCATGTTCATGACGACGGCTCCAATCTCGGGCGCTCGCAGGTCAGGAGCGCCATGGGCCGATCTCGTAGACCAGCATCAGGCCTTCGACGAAGATCCACACCAGAGTCACCGGAATGAAGATCTTCCAGCCGAGGCGCATGATCTGGTCATAGCGGTACCGCGGGAAGGTCGCGCGGAACCACAGGAAGCAGAACAAGAAGAACGAGATCTTCAGGAAGAACCACAGGAAGTGCGGCGCCTGCAGCCAGGCCGGCACTCCCGGGTAGCCCTCGAGCGGCGACAGCCAGCCGCCGAAGAAGAACACCGCGGTCATGGCCGAGACCAGGATCATGTTGACGTACTCGGCGACGAAGAACACGGCGAACGCCATGCCCGAGTACTCGACGTGAAAGCCCGCGACGATCTCCGACTCGCCTTCCACCACGTCGAACGGGGCGCGGTTGGTCTCGGCGAGGCCCGAGACGAAGAACACCACCGCCAACGGCAGCAGCCAGAACCAATAGAAGCTCAGCACGCCGCCGCGCTGCGCCTCGATGATGTCGGTGAGGTTCAGGCTCTGCGCGGCCATGATGACGCCCACCACGGCGAAGCCCATGGCGATCTCGTAGGCCACCATCTGCGCAGCGGCGCGCATGGCGCCCAGGAAGGCGTACTTGGAGTTCGCCGCCCAGCCCGCGAGGATGATGCCGTACACGCCCGCCGAGCTCAGTGCCAGCAGATAGAGCACACCGGCATTGATGTCGGCCACGGCGAAGCCCGGCCACAGCGGGATCACCGCCCAGGCGGCCAACGCCGGGATCACCGACAACAGCGGCGCCACCACGAACAGGAAGCGGTTGGAGTTCGAAGGAATGACGATTTCCTTCACCATGAGCTTCAGCACGTCGGCGAACGGCTGCAGCAAACCGAACGGTCCGACGCGGTTCGGGCCGATGCGCGCCTGAATGGAGCCGATCACGCGGCGCTCGGCCAGCGTGAGGAAGGCCATGGTGAGGATCACGCTGATGAACAGAATGACCGCCACCACGCCGTACCAGACGACGAACTGGACCCACTCGGGGAGGAAAGCCAGCAGGTTCGAGGCGAATTCGGGGATCATGCTCACACTCCCCCGTTGCGCTGACCGCGCACGCCGGCAGGCGTTTTCTGGAGCGCCGGCGAGCGGCGCACCAGCGCGTCGACCTGATAGATCGGCACATCGAGGCGCAGCGACGCGGGCTCACGCGCCGGCCGCCCCTGCAGCTCGCGCGCCGGCGCCTGGGGCGCCACCGCGGAGACCTCGCCGATCTGCGCACGCAGCTCCTCGACGATCTGCTCCGAGCTGGTGTACTCGAACCCGGCAAGGCCGAGCAGGTTGCCGAGCACGCGCAGCACCTTCCAGCCCGGACGTGCATCGCCGAGCGGCTTGGCCGCGCCGGGCACGCTTTGCCAGCGCCCCTCCATGTTCACGTACGTGCCGGAGGTCTCGGCGAAGGTGCCGATCGGCAGGACGATGTCGGCGTACTCGCAGGCGCTGCGATAGGGACTCAGCGCCACCACGCACTCGGCGGCCTGCAGGGCGGCGAGCGCGTCGGGGGCCGCGATGTCGTGCTGCGGCTCGATCGGGCCGAGCACCAGGTAACCCTGGAGCTTGGCGGCCAGCATGTCCGCCACGTTCAGCCCCGGGGCGGCGACGGCCTGGCCGCCGGCCGCGCGATGCGGCAGCACGCCGGCAAGGTGCGCCCCGACGGTGTTGCCGCCCTCGGGGATGTAACCCAGCGTCGCGCCGGTGAGCTCGGCCAGCACGCCGGCGAGCGCGCGCAACGGTGCGAACGCCGGATCGCGCTGTGCAAGGGCGCCGAGCAGGATATGCCGGCGCGTACCCTCCTTGAGCTGGCGCGCCACCGCGCGATGCTGCTCGGTGGGCTGTGCGCCGGCCACGGCCTGGGCCACCTCGGCAGGCAGGCTTGCGCCCTCGCCCGCCGCCGCCACCAGCGCGAGCAGGTGATCGAACATGTCGAGCCCGTTGGCGGTGAAGTAGCCCGCCAGCGGGAACAGATACTCATAGCGGCGCGGGTTCACGAACGCGACCTTGGCGCCGTTGCGCACGGCGGCCTTGCGCACCCGATGCGCGATCAGCGGCACTTCCTCGCGCAGATTCGAGCCGATCACCAGCAGGCTGTCGAGGCGCTCCAGGTCGGCGATCGCGCAGCCCAGCGATGGGTACGCCGCCTCGTGCGCCTCGTCCCGGAAATCGCTGCGCCGCAGGCGATGATCCAGGTTGGCGCTGCCCAGGCCGCGGACGATGCGCGCGAACAGCGTCAGCTCCTCGAGGGTCGCCGCCGGCCAGGCGAGCGCACCGAGCTGCGCCCCGCCCTGTTGCTTGGCGATGCGGCCCAGTCGCTCGGCAGCGGCCGCGAGCGCGGTCTCCCAGTCGGTCTCCTGCCAGATGCCGCCCTCGCGCATCATGGGCTTGAGCAGCCGGTCGTCGCTGTAGAACGCCTGATGGCTGAAGCGGTCGCGATCGGCGATCCAGTTCTCGTTGATCGCCTCGTTGACGCGCGGCACGACGCGCATCACGCGTCCACGCAGCACGTGGGCATAGATGTTCGTGCCCACGCTGTCGTGCGGCGAGACGAGCGGATGCTGGGTCATCTCCCAGGCGCGTGCCCGATAGCGATACGGCTTGTTGTTGAGCGCACCCACCGGGCACAGGTCGATGATGTTGGCCGACAGCTCGTGATCGACGCTGCGCTCGATGTAGGTGCCGATCTCGGTGCTCTCGCCGCGCCCGATGGTGCCCAGCTCCTGCAGTCCCTGGATCTCCTGCGTGAAGCGCACGCAGCGCGTGCAGTGGATGCAGCGGGTCATGTCGGTCGAGACCAGCGGACCGATATCCTTGTCCTTCACCACACGCTTGCGCTCGGTGTAGCGCGAGATGTCGCGACCGAATCCCATGGCGAGGTCCTGCAGCTCGCACTCACCGCCCTGGTCGCAGATCGGACAGTCGAGCGGATGGTTGATCAGCAGGAACTCCATCACCGCCTTCTGCGCCGCGATGGCCTTGGCCGAGCGCGTGAACACTTTCATGCCCTCGGCGACCGGCGTGGCGCATGCCGGCAACGGCTTGGGCGCCTTTTCGACTTCCACCAGGCACATGCGGCAGTTCGCGGCAATGGCGAGCTTCTCGTGGTAACAGAAGCGCGGCACGTACACGTCGTGCGCGTCCGTCACCTCGATCAGCATCTGACCCTTGCGCGCCTGCATCGGCACGCCGTTCACTTCGATATTGACGAGATCGTCGCTCATTGCTCTATGCGGCGCGGCGCTTGTCGCGCTCGACGATGCTGTGGCCGTGCTCGATCATGTACTCGAACTCGTGCCGGAAATGTTTGATGAAGCTCTGCACCGGCCAGGCCGCTGCATCGCCGAAGGCGCAGATCGTATGGCCCTCGATCTTGTTGGCCACGTCGACCAGCATGTCGAGATCGGCCTTGCGCCCCTCACCCGCCAGGATCCGCTTGAGCACCCGGTTCATCCAGCCGGTGCCCTCGCGACAGGGCGTGCACTGTCCGCAGGACTCCGCGTAGTAGAAGCGCGAGATGCGCTCGAGCACGCGCACCATGCAGGTGGTCTCGTCCATGATGATCATCGCGCCCGTGCCCAGGGCCGAGCCGACCTTGCGCAGGCCGTCGTAGTCCAGCGTCACGTCCATCATCACGTCGCCCGGCACCACCGGCACCGACGAGCCGCCGGGGATCACGGCCTTGAGCTTGCGCCCGCCGCGCATGCCGCCGCACAGGGCGAGCAGGTCCTTGAACGGAATGCCGAGCGGCAACTCGATGTTCTGCGGCTTCTCCACGTGGCCGGACACCGAGAAGATGAGCGTGCCGCCGGAGTTCGGCACACCGAGCTCGGCGAACCACTTCGCCCCCTTGCGCAGGATGGTGGGCACCGAGGCGAAGCTCTGGGTGTTGTTGATCGTGGTGGGCCGGCCGTACAGGCCGAAGTTCGCCGGGAACGGCGGCTTGAAGCGCGGCCTGCCCTGCTTGCCTTCCAGCGATTCGAGCAGCGCGGTCTCCTCGCCGCAGATGTAGGCGCCAGCGCCGACGAACGAGTACAGATCGAAATCGACGCCCGAGCCGAGAATGTTCTTGCCGAGCAGGCCCGCCGCGTAGGCTTCCTCGAGCGCCGCCTCGAAGCGCGGCACGGGCTCGGACATGAACTCGCCGCGCATGTAGTTGTAGCCCACGGTGGCGCCCATGGCGTAGCCGCCGATCGCCATGCCCTCGATGAGGGCATGCGGGTTGTAACGCAGGATGTCGCGGTCGTGGCAGGTGCCGGGCTCGCTCTCGTCGGAGTTGCACACCACGTATTTCTGGCCGGGGGCGTTGCGCGGCATGAAGCTCCACTTCACGCCGGTCGGAAAGCCCGCGCCGCCGCGGCCGCGCAGACCCGAGGCCTTCACTTCCTCGATGATCTGCTCGGGCGGGATCTTCTCGCGCAGGATGCGCTCCCAGGCCTCGTACCCGCCGATCTTGCGGTAGCTGGCAAGCTCCCACGGGCGCTCGAGCCCGAGTTCCGGCCTCAGCGGCTCGAAGCACACCAGGTTCTGCGCATACTGTTTAGTCATCGTCGATCTTTCATCCCGGGCACAGGCAACGGCGCGCCTACTTGAGACGATCGAGGATCTCGTCGACCTTCTCGGGCGTGAGATTCTCGTAGTACACGTGGTCCACCATCATCATGGGTGCGTTGTTGCACGCCGCGAGGCATTCCTCCTCGCGCTTGAGATAGAAGCGCCCGTCGGGGGTGCTCTCGCCGGCCTTGATGCCGAGCCGCTTCTCGACATGCGCGAGGATCTCGTCGCCGCCGCACAGCATGCACGAGATGTTGGTGCACACGGAGATGTGATGGCGTCCGACGGGCTTGGTCTCGAACATCGAATAGAAGGTCGCCACTTCGTAGACCTGCACCGGCGGCAATCCGAGGTACTCGGCCACGGCGTCCATCGATTCGGGGGTGAGATACCCGCCATTGTCATGCTGCACGGCGTGCAGCGCGGCGATCACCGCCGAACGCTTGCGATCGGGCGGAAACTTCGCGACCCAGCGGTCGATTTCCTGCCGCGCACGCTCGGACAGCGTCCCGGCGCGGCTGCGCGCCTCGGCTGCGGGGTCGTGGGTCTGGTCGTGCGTACTCACCGGTCGATTTCCCCGAAGACGATATCCTGGGTGCCGATCACGGACACCACGTCGGCCAGCAAATGCCCGCGCACCATCTCGTCGAGTGAAGCGAGGTGCGCAAAGCCCGGCGCGCGGCACTTGAGGCGATACGGCTTGTTGGCGCCGTCGGACACCAGGTACACGCCGAACTCGCCCTTGGGCGCCTCGACCGCGGCGTAGGTCTCGCCTTCCGGCACGCAGTACCCCTCGGTGAACAGCTTGAAGTGATGAATCAGCGATTCCATGTCGCCCTTCATCTCCTCGCGGCTCGGCGGCGCGACCTTGTGATCGGAGGTCATCACCGGACCGGGGTTGGCCTTGAGCCAGTCCACGCACTGACGAATGATGCGGTTCGACTGGCGCATCTCTTCCACGCGCACCAGGTAGCGGTCGTAGCAGTCGCCATGCACGCCCACCGGGATGTCGAACTCCATGCGGTCATACACTTCGTACGGCTGCTTCTTGCGCAGGTCCCACTCGACGCCGGAACCACGCAGCATGGGTCCCGTGAAGCCGAGCTGCAGGGCGCGCTCGGGCGAGACCACGCCGATGTTCACGGTGCGCTGCTTCCAGATGCGGTTGTCGGTCAGCAACGTCTCGTACTCGTCGACGCATGCCGGGAAACGGTCGGTGAAGTCGGCGATGAAATCCAGCAGGCTGCCCGAGCGACGCTCGTTGAGGCGGTCGACCTCCTTCTGCGAGCGCCACTTGGAGGGCTGATATTTCGGCATCGAGTCGGGCAGATCGCGGTACACGCCGCCCGGCCGGTAATAGGTCGCATGCATGCGCGTGCCGGAGACCGCCTCGTAGCAGTCCATCAGGTCCTCGCGCTCGCGGAATGCATACAGGAACACGGTCATCGCGCCGATGTCGAGCGCGTGCGCACCGAGCCACATCAGGTGGTTCAGCAAGCGCGTGATCTCGTCGAACATCACCCGGATGTACTGCGCCCGGATGGGCGGGGTGATCCCCAAGAGCTTCTCGATGGCGAGCACATAGGCGTGCTCGTTGCACATCATGGAGACGTAATCCAGCCGATCCATGTAGCCGATCGACTGGTTGTAAGGCTTCGACTCGGCCAGCTTCTCGGTGGCACGATGCAGCAGGCCGACGTGCGGATCGGCCCTGCGGATCACCTCGCCTTCCATCTCGAGCACCAGGCGCAATACGCCGTGCGCCGCCGGATGCTGCGGACCGAAGTTCAGCGTGAAATTGCGGATCTCAGCCAAGCCCGTTCCTCGTCGATATTCGTCGGTTGCGCACTCGCGCTCAGCGCGCGTCGCGGATCTCGTCCTCGGCAGGCGCGCCCACCGGCACGTCCTTCAGCGCCTGGTCATAGCGGTTGTCCGCGCGGATCACCCGCGGCACCAGCGTGCGCGGCTCGATGCTCACCGGCTGATACACCACCCGCCCCTTGGCTTCGTCGTACTTCACCTCGACGTTGCCGATCAGCGGGAAGTCCTTGCGGAACGGATGACCGATGAAGCCGTAATCGGTGAGGATGCGCCGCAGGTCGGGATGACCCTTGAACATCACACCGAACAGATCGAATCCCTCGCGCTCGAACCAGTTCGCCGCCGCCCACACCTCCACCACCGAGTCGAGCATCGGCGGCTCGCTGTCGCTGGCGTAACAGCGCAGGCGCAGGCGCCAGTTGTTGCTGACCGACAGGAGCTGATACACGGCGGCGAAGCGCCCGGGACGCCCCGGCACCTGCTGCGCTGGCGGCGCCTCGAAGGTGCGTTGCACGCCGCGGCTGAAGCCGGTCGAGGTGCTTTCGGCGGTGGCCCATTCGTCGAGGCCGTAATGCAGGTAGTCCACGACCGCCAGGTCGATCATCTGCTCGAAACCGAGCTCGGGATCGTCGCGCAGGGTGCGGCACACCTCGACCAGGTCCGGCGCCGCCACCTCACACGCCACTTCGCCGTTGAGCGCAGGCAACATCTTCACGCGCTCGCCGAAGCGCGCGCTGATTCTCGAGGCCAGTGTCTCGCTGCGGGTCGTCATTGCTCGAAGCCTCTAGCGCGCGATGGTGCTCGTGCGCCGGATCTTGTTCTGCAGTTGCAGAATTCCGTAGAGCAGCGCTTCGGCCGACGGCGGACAGCCGGGGACGTACACGTCCACCGGCACGATGCGGTCGCAGCCACGCACCACGGAGTAGGAATAGTGGTAGTAGCCGCCGCCGTTCGCGCAGGAGCCCATGGAGATCACCCAGCGCGGCTCGGGCATCTGGTCGTACACCTTGCGCAGCGCCGGCGCCATCTTGTTGACCAGGGTGCCGGCCACGATCATGACGTCCGACTGACGCGGACTCGGGCGGAACACGATGCCGAAGCGATCGAGGTCATAGCGCGCCGCGCCGGCATGCATCATTTCCACGGCGCAACACGCCAGGCCGAACGTCATGGGCCACATCGAGCCCGTACGCGCCCAGTTGACGAGCTTGTCGAGGGTCGTCGTGACAAAGCCCCGCTGGGTGAGGCTCACGTCGCCCGGTTCGACCGCGGTGGGTGCTCTCAATCCCATTCCAGCGCGCCCTTTTTCCACTCGTAGATGAAGCCGACCACCAGGATCAGCAGGAAAATGCCCATCGCGAGAAGACCCGCCATGCCGATGCCGCCGAGCGCCACCGCCCAGGGGAACAGGAAGGCGATCTCCAGATCGAAGATGATGAACAGAATCGCGACCAGGTAATAGCGCACGTCGAACTGCGCGCGTGAATCGGCGAACGCTTCGAAGCCGCATTCATACGCCGAAAGCTTCTCGGCATCGGGCTTGCGCGGGCCGAACAGGAATCCGAGCGCGACGAGGACGGCGCCGAGCGCGCCGGCAACGCCCAGGAAGATCAGTATGGGTGCGTAATTTTCCAACATCGCCGCTTAGTCTTACGGAGCCGGGACCGGCGCCGACCGCCCATTGTAGCAGGGCGCTGCGGCGCAGTAACCCGGAAACTCTTCAACGCGCAGGATTTCCAAACCCGGTCGCGTCGCGCTTTTGCGCCCGACGCGTGCATCGCGGCCGTCGACCGTCTGCAGTGACGGTTTTCTTGTGATGCCGCTGCGCCCTCGCTTCGCGGAACCGAAGTTCCGCTCCCTCGCTGCCGCGTCGGAAAACTCCCCTCGTGGCAGTCCCGGAAAAGCGCGGCGTTCTCCGTGCCTCGCAGAAAGGATGTCCCTTCCGGTCCTCCCTGCGGCGCCGAGGCGCGGCGGAAGGATGCGTACCGTGCGTGTGCCGCGGTTTCAGCCGCGGCCTTCCCAACGCATCGATCTCGCTGCCTGCCCCGGGTTCGCCGGACGCTCGTCCCGCGAATCCCTCAGCGCACGCAGCATGGTGCGGACGGTCGGACTCGAACCGACACGGGTTGCCCCACTACCCCCTCAAGATAGCGTGTCTACCAGTTCCACCACGTCCGCAGTGTTCATGCCCAACTTAATTCGGCGTCCCGTCCCCTCAACGGGGCGTGGGCTGGGACTCGTCGGCGCCGTTCGCGCCCTCCTCACGAGGTGCCGCCGGCAGCTCCGGCAGCGTGCGCTCGGCGGATCCGGCGGGCTCGTTCGCCGGCGGCTCCGTTGCCCGCGGCGCGGGCTGCGAGCGCTCCAGGCGGTCGATGACGCTGGTGGGCGCCTCGTCGGGACGGCTGCCCAGGTAAGTCAGCGTCAGGCTCGTTGCAATGAACAACGTCGCCAGCATCGCCGTGGCGCGCGACAGGAACGACGCCGAGCCGCGCGCACCGAACACCGTGCCCGAGGCGCCCGCACCGAAGCCGGCGCCTGCGTCGGCGCCGCGGCCACGTTGCAGCAGCACCAGGCCGACGATCGCCGCCGCTACGAGCACGTGGAACACCAACGTCGCCGTATGAAACCAACCCATCTTATCCTCGCCCTGCCCGCTGCGCCCGGCGCCCTTGCCGGGCGAGTCGTCTCAGCCGCTCGGCCGAGCCGCGGTGCAGATCTCCAAAAATTCATCCGCCTTCAGCGACGCGCCGCCGATCAGGCCGCCGTCGACATCGGGCATCGCGAAAATCTCGCGCGCGTTGCCGGCTTTCACGCTGCCGCCGTACAGCACCCGCAGGCCGGCCGCGATTGTAGCATCTTGCGCAGCCACGGCGCTGCGGATGTGCGCATGCACTTCCTGCGCCTGCTCGGGCGTGGCGTTCTTGCCCGTGCCGATCGCCCAGACCGGCTCGTACGCCACCACCGCGTTGCGCATCGCCGCGACACCGGCCACATCCAGCACCGCCGAGAGCTGGCGGCTCACCACGTCCATGGTCTGGCCGCTCTCGCGCTCCTCGAGCGTCTCGCCGACGCACAGGATGGGCACGATGCCCTGCGACTGCGCCGCGACGAACTTGCGCGCCACCAGCGCGTCGTCCTCCTTGTAGAGGGCGCGACGCTCGGAGTGGCCGACGATCGCATACTCGACGCCCACGTCCTTCAACATCGTGGCGGACACCTCGCCGGTGAAGGCTCCCAGCGGCTCTGCACACACCGACTGTGCGCCGAGCGCCACGCTCGAGTCCTTCAGCAGCCGTCCGACTTCCCACAGGTAGACGAACGGCGGACAGACCGCGATGTCGACCTGAACCTCGCCCGGCAATCCGAGCAACAAGGCCTCGATCAGCTCGGCATTCTCCGCGCGCGTTCCATGCATCTTCCAGTTTCCAGCGACGAACGGCCGGCGCATCGCTCTACCTCGACGTTGATCGACGGCGCACGCTGTGAGCGTCGCCACGAAAAAGGCGCGGAAGCTTAACGACCGGCCCGCAGGAAATCAAATATGTGCCCCCTGCGCGCGCCCTGCACTGCACAGCGCGGGCAAGGCGCACGCCTGCGGCGGCCATCGCCACCCTGCGGCGCGTGCGGCCGACGCCCGTGGCGCGCACCGGCGCGCGCGTAGCCTGTCCGCTCGGGAGGATGCCTTGGGCCATGGCGATGGTGCGCTGCCCGCCGCTCACGCCACGGCCGCGGCCGCCTGCGCGACCGTCCCGGCGAGGCTCGCGGCCAGGTCGCGCACCAGCTTCTCGTCGCGGCCCTCGACCATGACGCGGATCACCGGCTCGGTGCCCGAGGCGCGCAGCACGATGCGCCCCGCGTCGCCCAGGCGCCGTTCCGCGAGCGAGACGGCCTCCTGGATGGCCGGCGACGCCACCGGATCGATCTTGCGCGCCACGCGCACGTTCTCGAGCACCTGGGGATATTTGGGCATGGGCGCGGCGAGCTCCGCGAGACTGCAGCCGGTGCGTTTCATGATGTCGAGCACCTGCAGGGCGGCGACGATGGCATCGCCCGTGGTGGTGTGATCGAGACACAACAGGTGCCCCGAGGTCTCCCCGCCGAGCCGCCCGCCGGTCTCCTTCAGCATCTCGAGCACGTAGCGATCGCCCACCTGGGCGCGGCGAAACTCGATGCCCTCCTTGGCGAGCGCATGCTCCAGGCCGAGGTTGCTCATGACGGTGCCGACCACCGGGCCGCTGAGCAGTCCACGCGCCTTCCAGTCACGGGCGATGATGTACAAAAGCTGGTCGCCGTCGACCAGCCGCCCGAGGTGATCCACCATCACCAGGCGGTCGCCATCGCCGTCGAGCGCCACGCCGGCGGCCGCGCGCACGCCCGGGACCGTCAGTTGCAGCAGCTCCGGGGAGGTCGAGCCGCAGTTCAGGTTGATGTTGCGGCCATTGGGCGAGCAGCCGATCGGCACGATCTCCGCGCCGAGGTCCGCCAGGATGCGCGGCGCGACCTTGTAACCGGCGCCGTTCGCACAGTCGATGACGATCTTGTAGCCGCTCAGATCCAGATTGGGCACGGTCGAGGCACAGAACTCCTGGTAGCGCACCCGCGACTTGTCCACGCGCACCGCCTTGCCCAGCTCGCCGGAGGCGCGGGTCACGGGCGGCTCGGCGAGCAGGGCCTCGATCTGCGCTTCGACCGCATCGGAGAGCTTGGCGCCGCGGCCGTCGAAGAACTTGATGCCGTTGTCGTCGTAGGGGTTGTGCGAGGCGCTGATCACCACGCCGAAGTCGCATTCGAAGCGCGTGGTG
>QGUO01000441.1 GCA_003242495.1 Pseudomonadota bacterium
CGGGGGCCACAGGCTCAAGCTGGGAGAATTGCCCGAGCCGCAACCGCGCGTAGATCGCCAGCTCGCGCACGCGCGCTTCGATGCGTGCGCGGTTGATGCGGGCATGCAGGTCGAGCGCCGTTTCCGTGCCACGCAGCGCCGGCCATGCGTAAGGCACTCTGTTGCCGAGCTTCTGCAGGGCGGCCGGCAGGCCGGGCTGCCAGCCGTCGAGGCGCGGCTCGATCGGCCATAGCCGCTCGAGGGCCTCGCCACGCACGTACAGCAGGCCCGTGCCGTGCGAGCCGCACAGCCATTTATGGAAACTGGCCGCGTAGAAATCGCAGCCGAGCTCGCGCACGTCCACCTGCAGCATGCCCGTGGCCTGTGCGCCGTCGATCACGGTGAGGATGTCGCGCTCACGGGCGAAGCGGCACAGATCGGCGATGGGCATCAACGCTCCGTCCGTGTACTGCACGTGGCTGCAGAGCAGGACGCGCGTGCGCTCGGTGACGGCGCCGGCCACCCGGCCGAGCGCTTCCTCGGGCCCGGGCAGCGGACCGGCGAGTCGGATGGGCTTGATGATCACGCCGCGACGTCGCGCCAGGATCTGCCAGGGCGCGATGGCGGCGGGATGCTCATGCTCGGTGGTGACGATCTCGTCTCCGGCGGCCAGATCCAGGCCGGCGGCGACGATGCTGAGCGACTCGCCGGCGCCGCGGGTGAACAGCACCTCGTCGGCGTCGCAGCCGAAGAAGGCGCCGAAGCGCTTTGCGAGGCGCGCCGACTCCTCGATCCAGCGATCCTGGTCGCCGAAGCGCGCGACATGGACACTGGAGGACTCGCGTGCCCGATACTCGTTCGCCATCGCGGCGCGCCAGGTCGGTCCGAGCGTCGCGCTGTCGAAATACGCGATGCGCGGCTCGATTGCCGGCTGCAGGCGCACCCACTGCCACAGTTCCCGGGAGGAGGCGGGCGGCTCGATCACCGATTGCGCGCCGGCGGGCGGCAGGGTGGCCAGGGCGGCGCCGCCGGCGGCGACGCGCAACAATTGGCGCCGTGTGGCGTCCGGCTCGCCGCCGGACGAGGGCGCATCGATAGGGCGATTCATGCGTGACTTTGCGGCGACAGTGTCATCGGGCGCCATTGTAGTGGATGCGAACGAGCTATCCGCGCTCCGCTCATTCCTGTTACCGTAGCCATCCTGGCTTGCTCATGCATTATTCCATGACCGATCGAACGACGTCCCGGCCCGGGACCGGCCACCCCGGGGCCGACTACATGGAGCGCATCCTCAAGGCGCGCGTATATGACGTGGCCATCGAGTCGCCCCTCGAGACGGCGCCGCGCCTCACGCGGCGGCTCGGCAACACCGTGCTGTTCAAGCGTGAAGACCTTCAGCCGGTGTTTTCGTTCAAACTGCGGGGCGCCTACAACAAGATCGCCCACCTGCCCCCGGAGGTGGCCGAGCGCGGTGTGATCTGCGCATCGGCGGGCAATCACGCCCAGGGCGTGGCGCTCGCGGCGCGCCAGCGCGGGATTCCCGCAACGGTCGTCATGCCGCAGACCACCCCACAGATCAAGGTGCGCGCCGTGGCGGACCTGGGCGGCACGGCGGTCCTGCACGGCGATGACTTCGACCAGGCCTACGAGCATGCATTGGAGCTGGTGCGCGAGCGCTCGTTCACTTTCATCCATCCATTCGACGATCCGGAGGTGATCGCCGGGCAGGGGACCGTCGGGATGGAAATCCTGCGCCAGCGCCCTGGTGAGGACATCGACGCGATCTTCGTGCCGGTGGGGGGCGGCGGGCTGATCGCCGGGATCGCCTCCTATGTGAAGAGCTTGTTTCCCAGGATCCGCGTGATCGGCGTGGAGCCGGAGGACGCCGCCGGCATGTACGCCTCGCTGCAGGCGGGCAGGCTCGTCACGCTCGAGCGCGTGGGCATTTTTGCCGATGGTGTGGCTGTGCGCCGCGTCGGCGAGGAGACCCTGCGCCTGTGCCGCGAGCATGTCGACGAGATTCTGCTGGTCGGCACCGACGAGATCTGCGCCGCCATCCAGGACATCTTCGAGGACAATCGCACGGTGGTCGAGCCGGCGGGCGCCCTGGCGGTGGCCGGCGTCAAGCGCTACGTCGCGCGTGAGCAATGCCGCGGGCGCACTTTCGTGGCGATCAACAGCGGCGCGAACATCAATTTCGATCGCCTGCGTCACGTGGCCGAGCGCGCCGACATCGGTGCGCAGCGTGAAGCGCTGATCGCGGTCAGCATTCCCGAACAGAAGGGAAGCTTCCTGCGTTTCTGCGAGTTGCTCGGCAAGCGCAGCGTCACGGAGTTCAACTACCGCTACAACGATGGCGCGGCGGCGCAGCTGTTCGTCGGCCTGGCGCTCACGCAGGGCCGCACGGAGAAGGAGGATGTCATTCGTCGCTTGCGGGAGGCCGGCTATCCGGTCACGGACATGAGCGACAACGAGATGGCCAAGCTGCATGTGCGCTACATGGTGGGGGGACATGCCGCCGGCATTGCGCACGAGCGCCTGTTCCGTTTCGAGTTTCCGGAGCGCCCTGGGGCGTTGCTGCGCTTCCTGCAGGCCATTGGCACGCAGTGGAACATCTCCTTGTTCCACTACCGCAATCATGGCTCCGACTATGGCCGCGTGCTTGCAGGTGTGCAGATTCCGCCGGAGGAGCGCGCCGATTTCGACCTGCACGTGCGTGAGCTCAAGTACGTCTACACGGAGGAGACGGACAATCCGGCCTACCGGATATTCCTCGGCAGCTAGCGCCCGAACGGGCGCAAGCGTCGCAGGCGTGCGCGTGCCATGGCCCGTGCGCCGCTTGGGTTTGCCGTGCCTCCTGCGTTCTACTCGTCCGGCGTCGTCTCGAGTTGCGCGAGGGCGGCGCGTGCCCGGCGGGTGATGACGGCATTCTCACCATGGGTACGCACCAGCACCGGATAGCTCTCACGCAGTAAGGGCGCGGCTTCTTCGAAGCGGCGCTGTGCGAGCAGCGCGCCGCCCAGCGAGCTCTTGGCGACGGCCAGCTGCGGGCTGTCGGCGGGGATGGCGCGCGCGGCCATGTCGATGGCCTGGCGCAGCAGCCGCTCGGCTTCGTCGGCGCGCCCTTGCTCGAGCTCCCAGCGGCCGAGCCCGGCCAGCGCCGACGCCACGAACGGATGATCGGCAGGCAACGCAGCCGAGTAAATCTCGAGTGCCGCGTGCAGGTCGGCCTCGGCATCGTCATAGCGTCCCAGGTCCAGCATCAGGATGGCGCGGTTGACCAGATCGTGTCCCACGTAGGGGTGCTCGGCGCCGCGTACCTCGCGATCGGTCGCCAGCACCTGGCTGAACAG
>QGUO01000442.1 GCA_003242495.1 Pseudomonadota bacterium
CCGTCAAGCCCATGAGGTGGATCATGCGCCGGGCGAGATCCTCGATCTTCACCGGCTTGCCCATGTCGAGCACGAACACGTCCCCGCCCTTGGCCATGGACCCGGCTTGCAACACCAGCTGCGAAGCCTCGGGGATGGTCATGAAGTAGCGAATGACGTCCCGATGGGTGACCGTGACCGGCCCGCCGCGCTTGATCTGTTCTCGAAACAGCGGTACGACCGAGCCGGACGATTCGAGCACGTTGCCGAACCGGACCATGCAGAAGCGCGTCCCCGTGGAGCGCTCCTGGAGCGCCTGCAGTGTGAGCTCCGCGAACCGCTTGGTGGCGCCCATCACGTTCGTGGGGTTTACCGCCTTGTCCGTGGAGATCAGCACGAAGGTCTCCACCCGGGACTCCAGGGCGGCTTCGGCCGCGTACCAGGAGCTGAAGATGTTGTTGTGAATGCCTTCGATCACGTTCTGCTCGACGATGGGCACGTGCTTGTAGGCGGCGGCGTGATACACGGTCTGCACGCCGTATTTCTGCATGATCTCGCGGACCCGGTTGCGATGATGGGCATTCCCGAGCAGCGCCACGAGCTCCACCTCGATGCCCTGCGACGCGGCGATCGCCTTGAGCTCGCGCTCGATGTGATACAGCGCCGGCTCCGACATCTCCAGCAGAAGCAGGCGCTTGGGCCGCAGACAGATGATCTGACGGCACAGCTCGGAGCCGATCGAGCCACCGGCGCCGCTCACCATGACGACTTTGTCGCGGATACAGGCATCGAGCAGCGCCTCGTTGGGCGGCACGGGATCCCGACCGAGCAGATCGTTGGCATCCACCTCGCGGACATCCGCCACCGCGGCATGGCCGGCGACGATGTCCGCGATGTCGGGGACCGTGCGCACGTGCACGGGATAGGCCTCCAGCGACTTCAGGATGGCCTGGCGCTGGCGCCGTGAACAGGAAGGGATCGCCAGCAGCACCGACGAGACCCGCTTGCGGTCGATGAGTTGCGGCAGGGCCTCCGGCGGGTACACCTTTACCCCCGCCACCACGCTGCGCTGCAGGGCCGGATCCGAATCCAGGAAGGCCACCGGCACGAATTGGCCTCCTTCCTTCAGCGAGCGCGCCAGCAGCACGCCGCCCGCCCCGGCGCCGTAGATGACCACCCTCTCACGCTGGCCCCGGCCACGTCGAGCGCGCAACAGCTCGCGGACCACCATCCGGCTGCCGAAAGTGTAGAGAAGCGCAAAGGCTGCAAAGATCACCACCGCCCGGAACGAGATTCCGGAGCGGATCACCAGAAAATCGAGTAGCCCGACCAGCACCGATGAGAGGACGACCCCCGCGCTCGCCGCGAACAACGCATCCCGGGAGATGTACCGGAAGACCGCCCGATACATGCCCAGCAGCGCGAACGCGCCGACCGAGACGGCGGCCACGCACAGGTACAGCCAGGGCGTGACGTCCAGGGCGGCGGCAGCCGATCCGCGCCGGAGCGCCAGAGCGGCCCCAAAGACCAGAGGAATCGCCACCAGATCCGCGGCGATCGCGATCGAGCGTTTGACGGCCCGAGGCAAGCGCCCAATGCGATGGGCGCAACGCTCGACCATGGTTGTCGACATGTTTGGCTCTTGTTTGGCTCTTGTTCGGCAGTTGCCGAGTGGACATCCCTGTGCGAACACCTGGCGACCACCCGCGCGGCACCCTGCCCGAGAGTCCTGTCACCGGAAGGACGGGCGCATCAATAGCGTATTATGTGATATAATAATGCGAACTTCTCGACAAATCTCGAACGTTCAGGCCTTCGCCGTCCGTTTCGAGATGCGCTTCACGTTGGCGACGGCTTCCCTGCCCCCAGCGCCAGACATCCGAGAGAGAGTCCTCCCAGCGCCGCAGCCGCGATCCAGAAAGCCGCTTGCGGCCACACCGTCGATGCGTAGGCCAGTGGCAGGATGGCTCCGAGATTGATTCCCCAGACCAGCCCGGTGACCTTCAAGTGGCTGCCCCAGCGTTGGGCCAGGTGTTGCGGAAAGTAAGGTCAGTGGAAAACGCCCGCTGAACTACCGAACCGCCCGCTTCATAACGCTCCGCACCGCCTCCGCGATGGACGACATGTGCTCCGGAGTCAGGGTTGGGTGGACTGGAAACATAAGGCTCGTTTCGCCCAATTCTCTGGCAACCGGCAGGCGTTCCGCTGGTTTGAGGTTGGCTCGTTCAAAAGCCTTCTCTAAATAGATCTCGGAGCACGAGCCGGAGAAGCACGGAACCCCCTCCGCCACGAGAGCCTCTATGATCCGATCTCTCGTCCAACCGGACCGCAGATGCTCAGGTTCGACAAATGCGTAGAACTTATAGTAGGAGTGCGACACATGACTCGGTGGAACGGGCACACGCAGACCGTCCAACGAACTCCATGCATCGGCCAGAATTCGCGCGTTCCGTTGGCGCGCGGCGATTGACGATGACAGATTGCGCAATTGAACTCGTCCAATCGCAGCCTGCACCTCCGTCAGTCGCCAGTTGGTCCCGAACGACTCGTGCACCCAGCGGAAGCCTATCGGGTGCCTGCGCTTGTAGACCGCCTCATAGCTCTTCCCATGGTCCTTGTATGACCAGCACCACGACCAGAGGTCTTCGTCACGGGTCAAAAGCATCCCGCCTTCCCCACCCGTCGTAATGATCTTATCCTGGCAGAAGGAGAACGATCCAAATGTTCCCATGCCACCGACTGGCGTGCCCTTGTAACTTGCACCATGCGCCTGAGCGCAATCTTCGATTACAGCGATCCCCCTAGCTCTCGCCAGGTCGACTATATCGTCCATTTCACAAGGCCAGCCTGCGAGATGCACTACTATGATTGCCTTTGTGTTGGGCGTCAGCACTCGCTCGATGGAATCGGCAGTGATGTTCTGTGAATCCCGGTCTACATCCGCAAACACCGGACGAGCGCCCCGCAGCACTGCGCAACTCGCCGAGGCGATGAATGTACGAGGGGTCGTAACGACATCATCTCCAGTTCCCACGCCAAGAGCCCCGAGCGCGAGCTCGAGCGAAACAGTTCCGTTCGCAACGGCTATCGCATAAGGCGTCCCCGTATGTGCCGCATACTCGGCTTCGAATCGCCTGACCTCGTCGCCGGTCCAATAGTTCACTTTCCCGGACCGAAGCACTGACGTAGCGGCCGAAATCTCTTCTTCAGTGAACGACGGCCACGTCGGAAAGGATTGCGCCTGATCGTTACTCCCGCCACTCTTCGAACCTATCATCTACGCACCCTTGCAGGAACGCCGAACACCGTCTGGCCTGGCTCGACGTCGGTGATGACTACGCTCCCAGCTCCA
>QGUO01000443.1 GCA_003242495.1 Pseudomonadota bacterium
ATCCGACACCACGCCCGGCCAGCCCCGGAGCGGTGCGCCCTGCGACGCGCCCCGGCTCGACGGGCTTCGGGGTGCCGCGCTCCGACACCGGCGCCGCACGCCAGCCGCTGCGCGGCGCCCGTCCGAACTGAAGCGTCCCCCTCACGCCGCGGGGTTTCCCCGCCACGCAATCCGCCAGACACATGCCGGCCGACCGGGCTCGCCGGTCGCCTGCCGCCGTTGGCCGGTGAGCGGTGGAAAGCTGCGGGCGCGCCCCGTAAGGTTACGAATAGCCCGGTCTGTCCACATTGCCGCATGCCGCAACAGCCCAACAAAGCGCCACAACCGAAGCGCAAGCAGAGTTCCACGCTCGCCTCGGGCATCGCCCTGCTGGTGGCCGGAGCGGTGCTGCTGGCGGTGAACCTCGGTTACCGGATTCCCTATCTCGTCTGGGAGTACTGGCCGCTGGCCTTGATGGCGGCCGGGGTGCTGGCCATGGTTTTCCCGAGCCGCCATCTGAGCCGTTCCGGGGGGGTCTGGCTGCTGGCGGTGGGCGCGTATGCCGAGATCAGCCTGCACGGGCACTTCGGTCTGGGCTGGGGCAGCGCCTGGCCCATTTTCCTGATCGCCGCGGGATTGGAGATGATCCTCGACCGGCGCAAAGGCGATGATGAAGCCTGACCGCTCGTTGCGTCATCGACCGCACGATCGCGCCCACGATCGGGCTCATTCGACGCGACTGATCGTCGGGCTGGTCATCGCCGCGATCGGCTCGATTCTGCTCGCCGGCAATCTCGGGCTGATCGACGGTCGCTACGTGCTGCGGCATTTCTGGCCGGTGGCGCTGATCATCATCGGCGCGCTCATGATCGCTCACCGCGAGAGCGTGCAGGGGCGGCGCTGGGGCTGGGTCTGGCTGGTGATCGGCGTATGGATTCTGGCGAACCGGCTCGACCTGTTCCACATCACCCTCTGGCAGCTCTTTTTCCCGATGATGCTGCTCGGGGTGGGCGGTGTGCTGGTCTGGCGCGCGCTCGGCAGTGGCCAAGCCGACGTCGGGAAGGGGCCGGAAAGCTCGGAGTTCGTGCGCTCCTTCACGTTGATGTCGCATACGGAGCTGCGTCCCATCTCGAGACCGTTTCGCGGCGGCGACCTGAGTGCCGTCATGGGCGGCATCGACCTGGACCTCACCGGCTCGGCGATGGAGGGCGACCGGGCCGTCGTCGAGGTGTTCGCCTTCTGGGGCGGCATCGAAATCCATGTGCCGCCCGACTGGGCCGTGACCAGCGAGGTCGCCACCCTCATGGCGGGCTTCGCCGACAAGCGTCGCCCCTCGAGCGTCGTGCCGACCCGGACGCTGGTGATCCGAGGGTTCGTCGTCATGAGCGGCATCGACATCAAGAACTAGCCGGCGAGCATGCATCCCGTCCTGAAACGCCGCAGCCGCTTGCTGCTGTACGTCGCCGTCTGGGTGGCATTCGGCCTGCTGCTCACCAGCGTGTTGCATGCGGGCGGCGGGGCGCCGGCGAACTGGTCGTTGGCGTTCGCGGTGCCGCTCGCCGTCGTACTGGGCCTGCAATCGTTGTCCTTCTGGTATCTCGTGCAGGCCATGCCCCCGGGTGAAACGCCCGTGGTGCGCCTGGCGACGACGTGGTCCGCGGCGGGCATCCTCTCGCTGGGTTTGTGGCTCGCGGCAGCATACGGCTGGGCATGGTTCCTGGTGCCGGAAGGCGAGACGTATCCGGTGTCCAGCGGGATCGTTCCGCTCATGGTGTTTTCCGGCGCCATCGGCATTTCCCTCGCGGTGTTGGGGCACTATCTCGCGGGCGCGTTCGAGCGCTCGCGCAGCGCCGAGCGTCGGGCACTGGAGCTGCAGGTGATGGCGCGCGACGCGGAGCTCAAGGCGCTGCGCACCCAGCTCGATCCGCATTTCCTGTTCAACAGCCTGAACTCGGTCGCCGCCCTCATCGGCTCCGATCCGCAGGCGGCTCGGCGCATGTGTTTCCTCATGGCCGGCTTTTTCCGCAAGAGCCTGACGCTTGCGCGCGAAACCTCGATCGCCCTGGCCGATGAGATCTCGCTCGTGGAAACCTTCCTCGCCATCGAGCAGGTGCGCTTCGGCGCGCGACTGCGCGTGAGCATTCATGTCACCAATGAGGTGCGCATCTTCGCCGTGCCACCGCTGGTATTGCAGCCGCTGGTCGAGAATGCGGTGCATCACGGCATTGCTCATCTCGTCGAAGGCGGCGAGGTGACGATCCGCGCCCGGCGACGCGAGGGCCTCCTCGAAATGGTGGTGGAGAATCCCTGTGATCCCGATCGGCCGCCGTCGCGCAGCACCGGCGTGGGGCTGGCCAATGTCCGCTCGCGTATCGAGACGCTGTTCGGCCATCGGGCCAGTGTTGCGGTGGAGGACGGCGCGACTATATTTCGGGTCTCGGTTCTCATTCCGGCGCGGCCGGACTTCGGGTGATGCACGTGCGGGTCCTGGTGGTAGACGACGAGATGCTGGCGCGCGGACTGCTCATCGAGCAGCTGCGCGAGCTGCCGGAGATCGAGATCGTTGGCGAGGCGGCCAACGGCTTCGAAGCGGTGAAACTCGCCGACGAGCTTTCCCCGGACCTCATGTTCCTCGACATCCAGATGCCGAAGCTCTCGGGGTTCGAGGTGCTCGAGTTGCTGGGCGAGCGCGCCCCTGCGGTGGTGTTCGTCACGGCCTTCGACGAGTACGCATTGCGTGCGTTCGAAGTGCACGCCGTCGACTACCTGCTCAAGCCGGTCGAGCCCGAGCGCCTCAAGGCGGCGCTCGAGCGGGCCACCGAGCGACTGCGGACGCGTGCGCCGGCGGTGCCGGCGCGCGAGCTGATGACCGCGG
Organism: Pseudomonadota bacterium; assembly: GCA_003242495.1. Classification (GTDB taxonomy): domain Bacteria; phylum Pseudomonadota; class Gammaproteobacteria; order Steroidobacterales; family Steroidobacteraceae; genus Steroidobacter. The sequence continues at coordinate 2,855 of QGUO01000443.1, forward strand.
CGCGTCCGCCGGGACGCACCCTCGAGCGGGTGCTGATTCGCTCCGAAGGCCGGGTGTATGTGCTGCCGGTCGAGCGTATCGATTTCGTCGAAGCCCAGGACGACTATCTCGCGTTCGCCGTCGGCAACAAGCGCTTGCGCAAGCAGCAGACCATGGCCGATCTCGAGTCGCAGCTCGATCCGAGCCGCTTCGTGCGCATTCATCGCTCCTTCATCCTGAACGTGGAACGATTGGCCAGGATCGATCTTTATGGGAAAGACAGTTGGCTCGCGATCCTGTCCGACGGCACCAAGCTGCCCATGTCGCGCAGCGGACACGCGAGGCTCAAGGAACTGATCGGCTGAGATCGCTGCCGCGAAGCAGGCAGGAGGGCATCGCCAGATGAACGAACCCCGCAGAGAAGAATTCGCCTTCAGCGGCGATTCGCTGCTCGGCAAGATCAAGGAGATCATCCGCGAGGGCAA
>QGUO01000040.1 GCA_003242495.1 Pseudomonadota bacterium
GGCGAACTCGTCGCCGGTGCGCTGTGCAACGAAACTCCGGTAATTGATCGACCGGACGTCCATGCCGACCCGTCCCGCCAACAGTTGCGCCATCTGCTCGTCCATGAAACGGGCCACGTACAACCGCCGTTCGCTCGCGCCGCCAACCTGGGTGCTGGCGCCGAGGATGGGGTACGGCGCCCCCTCCGGGGCGGCGAGGAAATGCTCGCCCTGCTCGCGGGCCGCAGCGGCAATCTGCGCCCACGGCAGCTCGGCGCCCGCCTGTGCAATCAGCGCGTCGCGCTCGAACACGGCGCAGGCATGGATGGTGTCACCGACGCACGAGCGCGCCAGGTACGGCGAAACCATGTTGGCGCTCTGGTCGCCCAGCAGACGCTGGAAAGTCTGGCGGTCGGCGATGCCCTTGGCGTAGGTGAGCGCGTCCTCGCCGTAGCGCCGCAGGTCCTCGCGCGCCATGGCGCCGGCCAGCTGCACGCTGGCCATGCCCTGATTGTCGGCCAGGCTGCGTAGCAGGCCGATGGCCGAGAACGAGATGCCAGCCACGACCAGCAGCACGACGGTCACGTTGATGACCGCCAGCCAGACGCCCAGGTTGGCGCGCGACAGGTCGATCTTCAGGCGATCGATGAGTTGCTGGATGCGGTCGATCAAGTTCGGTCTGAGAGGTCAGTCTTCGACAAGGTCGCCCTGAGCAGTTTGATCATGGTTTCGCTCCTGAGTTCGGCGGCGCGCCGCGCCGGCCGTCGTCAGCGCTTGCGATACCCGGTCCGCCACTCGACGAGCGTCTTGATGACCAGCGTCAGGACCGCCAGCAGCGTGAGCAACGATGCCACTGCGAAGGCGCCGACGAAATTGTATTCGTTATACAGGATTTCCACGTGCAGCGGCATGGTGGTGGTCAGGCCGCGGATGTGGCCGGAAACGACCGACACCGCACCGAATTCGCCCATCGCCCGCGCATTGCACAAGATGACGCCGTAGACGAGCCCCCAACGGATCTTCGGCAGCGTGACGCGAAAGAACGTCATCAACCCGCCGGCCCCCAGGGTGATGGCCGCCTCCTCCTCGTCGTTGCCGAGCTGCTGCATCAGCGGGATCAGCTCGCGAGCCACGTAGGGCAAGGTCACGAACAAGGTGGCGATCACGATCCCCGGCAGGGCGAAGATGATGCTGAAGTTGTGTTCCTGCAACCACAGGCCGAACCATCCCTGAATGCCGAACAGCAGCACATAGATCAGACCGGCGATCACCGGCGAAACCGCGATCGGCAGGTCGATGAGCGTGATGAGCACACTCTTGCCGCGAAATTCGAACTTGGCGATGGCCCAGGCCGCGGCGATGCCGAACACGGTGTTCAAAGGCACGACGATGGCCGCGGTCACCAGCGTCAGCCGTATGGCAGCCACGGTATCGGCGTCCTGGAAACTCTGCAGGTACGGCAGCACCCCCTTGGAGAGCGCCGTCGCGAACACCATCACGAGCGGGGCGAACAGCAGCGCAGCGAGAAACAGCAGCGAGACGGCGATGAACGCCCCCTTCGTCGCCGTGCTCGCGAGCGTGTCGCGACCCGGCCGGGTGGCAAGCTCCGCCAATAGCGCCTTGGAAGGCCCGCCCGCCATGCTCAGCGCCCCGCCGCCACCATGCGGCGGCGTCCCCAGGCCTGCAGCAGGTTGATCGACAGCAGCATCACGAACGAGATCACCAGCATGATGAAGCCGAGCGCCGCCGCACCGGCATAGTCGAACTCCTCGAGCTTGATCACGATGAGCAGCGGCGTGATCTCCGTCTCGAAGGGCAAGTTGCCGGCGATGAAGATCACCGAGCCGTACTCGCCCACGCCGCGCGCAAATGCCATGGTGAACCCGGTGAGCAGTGCCGGCAGGACGGTCGGCAAGATGATGCGCCGGAAGGTATAGAAGCGCCCCGCGCCGAGCGTCTCGGCGGCATCCTCGAGGTCGCGTTGCACCTCGAGCAATGCCGGCTGCACCGAGCGCACCACGAAGGGCAGGCCGATGAGCGTGAGCGCAACGACGATACCGACCCAGGTATACGCCACCCGGATGCCGTAGGCCGCCAGCAGCTGGCCGAGCGGTCCGTTCTCGGCGAACACCGCCGTGAGCGCGATGCCCGAGACAGCCGTTGGCAACGCAAACGGCATGTCGATGAAGGCATCGATCAGCTTGCGCCCGGGAAATTCATAGCGCACCAGCGTCCACGCGACGACGAACCCGAACACGCTGTTGATGAAGGCGGCAAGCAGCGCCGCACCGAAACTCAGGCGATACGAGGCCACCGCACGCTCGTCGAGCACGATGGCCAGGAACTCCTCCCAGCCCATGGTGGCGGTGCGCATCACCAGTGCCGCAAGCGGAATCAGCACGATGGCGCACAGGAAAAACGTCGAGAACCCCAGCGTCATCCCGAAGCCGGGCAGTATGGAAGGCGCGCGCACCGCGTTCATGGAGCTGCGGCCCCTCAACGTGCGCCCGCGCGCCGCGAGGCGCGCAACATGCGGTCGAAGAGCGCATTCTCGGCGAAGTGCTCCTCGTGTGCGCGGTTCCAGCCACCGAACACCTCCCCGACGGTGAACAGCTCGAGCTCGGGGAACTTGGCGCGATGCTCTGCGAGCACCTCGGGATCGCGCGGCCGGAAATGATGCCGCGCCGCAATCCGCTGGCCTTCCGGCGAATACAGGTGCTGCAGGTATGCCTCGGCCACCTGCCGCGTGCCCTTGCGGTCGACCACGGTGTCCACGACCGCCACGGGCGGTTCGGCGAGGATGCTCACCGAGGGCACGACGATCTCCACCTGGTTCGGGCCGAGCGACTCGATCGCGAGCAGTGCCTCGTTCTCCCAGGTGATGAGCACGTCGCCCACTCCACGCTGCACGAAGGTATTGGTCGAGCCGCGCGCGCCGCTGTCGAGAACCGGCACATGGCGGTAAATCTCCGCGACGAAACGTGCGGCGGCCTCACGTGCCGCGGCGACCTGCGCCTCGGCAGCCGGGTCGTCGAGCTTCGACCAGTCGCCGTCCAGCCCGCGGTGCAGGGCATAACCCCAGGCTGCCAGGTAGTTCCAGCGCGCACCGCCCGAGGTCTTCGGGTTGGGCGTGACCACCGTGACGTCCGGGCGGACCAGATCCGGCCAATCACGGATCCCCCGCGGGTTGCCGTGCCGCACCAGGAACACGATGGTCGAGGTATACGGGGCGCTGTTGTAAGGAAACCGGCTCTGCCAATGGGCGCCCAGCCGCTTGCCGCGCTCCTGGATGGAATTGATGTCGTAGGCGAGGGCCAGCGTGACCACGTCCGCGGCCAGACCGTCGATCACCGCGCGCGCCTGGCTGCCGGACCCGCCGTGAGACTGCTTGATTCTCACGGTCTCGCCGGCGCGTTCGCGCCATTCGCGGGCGAACGCGTCATTGAACTCCCGGTAGAGCTCGCGCGTGGGATCGTAGCTGACGTTGAGCAGCTCGACGCGCGCACCCTGGTCGTCCGTCGAGCAGCCGGCGAGGCACGCGAGCGCCAGCATCGCGAGAACCGCTGCCGTGCGCATTACGATTCGCTCATCGCCAGGCGTTCTTCGCCGATCAGCTGCTGCCCGGCCGCTTCGCCGGCCGGGCGATATACCACCATCATCGCGTGCCGGGTCGCTCCCGCGAACAGCGGGCCGTAACCCTCATGCAACGCGTCGAGGTCGGAGATGCCCAGGATCAGCATCTGCTCCGGCGCGTCCTCCAGCTGGCGGCGCAGCTCTTCCGCGGCCACGCCGAAGCGCAGCTCGGTGCGCATATCTAGGCCATGGACGGCCTGCGCCTCGGAACGCGCATCGAGCAGCGAGCGCACTCCCATGGGCCGCTGGGTGTCGGAGACGTTCTGCGGCAGGATGCCCAGGTACACCGCTTCGGCGGTCACATGCCGCAACAGGCTCGCAGCAACCGCAAGCGTGGAGCGACGCGCGCTGTCGTCCGCCCAATGAATCAGGACGCGGTGCGGCGCTCCCGCGAGCGGCGGCAGCACCATCACTTCGCCTGCGCCGTTGTGCAGCAGCCATTCGATCCGGTCGATCGCTTCGGGGTGTGCTTCGATCACGGCAACGCCCGAGATGTTGTCGAGCTGCACGTCGCTGTCGATGGGATTGTCGAGCGCCGGCTCGGGACGACAGGCGATGCGGGTCTTCATGCGCGCCGCCAGCTCGGCGAGGAATGGATGCTCCGCCAGGCGCGCCGCGGCGGCCGCGTCGGGCGCCCACGCGGTGTAGCTCGAAAGCGGCGTCGGCAGGACATGAATGCGCCGCACACCGATCGCCACTGCCTGTCCCAGGCTCACGGGGAATGTTCGATGTTCGTGCTGGGTGCGCGTGACCTCGATGATGGATGCGCCGGCATTGCCGTCGGTGGCCGCCAGCTGGGCGCCGGTCGATCCATGGTCGAGTCGTACACGCATGCGCTCGAGGGCGCCGGTGAAAATCGTCTCCTCCACCACGCCCTGCGCGATGTAGTTGGTCTTCAGCGTGTCGCGCGTCGGTGCGAGCTCGATCTCCTCGGGACGCAGCACCGCAACCACCTCGTGCGAGCGGCCACCATCGAGCCGCTCGGCGAGCCGCGCGTTCACCGGCATGGCGCCGAAGTGAATGCCCTGTGGCGTCTGCCGCGCAAGCAACAGGTTGGCGGCGCCCAGGAACGTGGCGACGAAGCGCGTCGCCGGCCGGGCGTAGAGCTCGTCGGGCCGGCCGGTCTCCAGCAGCCTGCCGAGGTTCATCACGCCGATGCGATCGGCCAGGGCGAACGCCTCTTCCTGATCGTGCGTGACCAGCACCGTGGTGATCTTCAGCTCACGCTGCACCTGCCGGATCGTGCGGCGCAGCTCCTCGCGGATCTTGGCGTCGAGCGCACCGAACGGCTCGTCCAGCAGCAGCACCTGCGGCTTGTGCGCCAAGGCACGCGCCACCGCGACGCGTTGCTGCTGTCCTCCGGACAATTGTGTGGGCAACCGGTCGTCCATGCCCTCGAGCGCCACGAGGCGCAGCAACTCCTTGCGGCGGGCGATGCGCTCCGCCCGACGCATGCGCCGCACACGCAGCGCGAACTCGATGTTGTCCGCCACGGTCATGTGGCGGAACAAGGCGTAGTTCTGGAATACGAGGCCGACACCGCGCTCGCGCGCGGAGAGATGGGTGACATCCTGGTTGTGGAGGGCGATACGGCCATGGTCGACGCCGGTCAGTCCGGCGATGGCCCGCAACAGGGTGCTCTTGCCGCTGCCGCTCGGACCGAGCAGCACGAAAAACTCGCCCTCGCCGACCTCCAGGGAGACGTCATTGACGACGGTCGAGCCCTCGTAGCGCTTGGTGACCTGGTCGAGCGTGATGGACATAGGCGAGCCAGCCTACCGGCCCACCGGTTAGAAGGTCAGTCTCTGCGGGGTGACAAAACGGTTACAAGGCGTCGACCGCGTCCTGATTCAACCACCGCCGCGCTGCGCGGGCTCTTCCGCGAACACCAGCTCCACGCGCCGGTTCTGCTGGCGACCTGCGGCATTGTCATTGCTGGCCACCGGCGAGCTGGGGCCCAGGCCCCGCGTGGTGATCTGGTCGGGCGAGGCGCCCTGCGAGACCAGTGCATCCTTGACGGCCTGAGCGCGTCGCTCGGAGAGCGCCTGATTGAATTCCGGCGAGCCGGTGTTGTCGGTGTGGCCCTCGATGGCAACCTTGCGCTGCGGATCCTCCCTGAGCACCTCCGCCACCTGAGCCAGGCTGGACATCGCACCCGGCTGGAGCTCCGCCTTGCCGGTCTCGAACAGCACGTCCTGTAGCGTCACGACCATGCCGCGGGGCGTCGGCTGCGCCTTCAACTCCTCGAGCTGCTCCTGCAGGGAATCGGCACGCTGCTCGGCGGCGCGTGCCTCCTGCTCCCGCGCCTGGGCTTCGCGCTCACGCACCTCGAGCAGGACCGTCTGGCGCTCGGAATTGCCGCGGGCGATCTCCTCGCGCGCCTCGGCAGCGGCAATGCGCTCGTCCGCGATCTGCGCATGCTTGCTCGCTACGGTTGCTTCGTAGCGGATGTCTTCCCGATCGGCGCCCTCCTCGGCGAGCCGGTCGGCACGATCGAGCGCGCGTCGCGCCTCGGCCACGTCCTGGGCGGCGACGCCGGCCCGTGTGGACTGCTCGACATTGGTGACCTGAGCCCGGGCGTCCTCCAGCTCGGGGATTTCCTCCGGCATGGTCGCACACGCGCCCAATGCCATTGCGAGTGCCGTCCCGAACGCTCTGCCCAGAACGAGATAATGGACCTGCCTCATGTCGCCCACTCCTGCTCCAACGCCGGTATCACCGTCCTTCGGGCGCGCACGCCGTCATTGAGGACCGGCGCGCCGCGCCTCCTCGCGCAAGGCATCGATGCTCGCCTGCACTTCCTCGGCGGCCTGGCGTGCGGAGGCAGTCTGGCTCTTCGCGATGGCCAGCTCCGCGTCGAGCTGGGCCAGCCGCGCGAAGCGCTCGGCCTGTTCGCCATCGCCACGTTCCATCGCGGTCCGCCCCCGGTACAGGCTGTCCTTGGCCGACTGCAGTTGCACGGCGCCGCTTTCGGAGTTGCCCACGGTCTGCTCCGCCTGACGGACCGCCGCTTCGCTGCGGGCCATGCGCTCCTTGGTCAGTTCCGAGATTCCGCCACAGGCGGCGAGCAGCACCAGGCACAGCGATATGCCCAATGCCGCCTGGAGGGTTTTCGAGCCGTTGCCGTCGAGCTGCTGGCCGGCGATCTTCCGAAGGCTCATGTTCGATCCCTCCAGCACGATTGGTGACTTCGTCTTGCTGCAGCAACGGGCGACCAACAGGGCCGGTTCCGGATGTCCGCCGCGCCGCGCAGACTTGAACTACGCCGCTGGAGTCCCGAGACTTCGGTGCTTCGGCGAATGAAGGGGATTGCCGGGGTGTTGGTCAGAGGTTTGGGTTCAGTCGCGATCGTTCTCGCATGTCTCGCGCTCGCCGCCTGCGGCCGGGTGGACGAGCCGACAACGGGCATGTACCGGGCGCTGCTCGAGCTGCCGGGCGGCGATGCGCCGTTCGGCCTCGAAGTGGAACGGGCCTCCGGAGGGTACGTGCTGTATTTGCACAATGGCAGCGAGCGTACGCGCGTATCCGATGTCACGGTGCAAGAAGGGGTGCTCACCGCCCGCTTTCCGGGCTACGAGAACTCGCTGCGCGCCACCCTGCATCGCAACGAATGGAAAGGCGCGGTCACCTTGATCAAGGCCGGCGGCGAGGAGCAGGTGATCCCCTTCCGTGCCCGGCTCGGCCAGAGCTACCGCTTCTACGACAAGCCCGCGACCGACAATGCCGACGTTGCCGGTCGCTGGGAGCTGACCCTCACCGACGATGAAGGCGTGGCCACGCGCGCCGTGGCGGAGTTCGAGCAGCATCACGACAAGGTGACCGGCACGGTCATGACGCCGACCGGTGATCATCGTTTCCTCGAGGGTCAGGTGCATGGCGATGAGCTGCAGCTGTCCACCTTCGCGGGCGGCCTGGTATACCTTTATCGCTTGCGTGTCGATGAGGCAGGCGAGCTGCGCGGCGACTATTGGCAAGGTCTGGCCTGGCACGAGCAGGTTCACGGGGTGCGTAACCCCGACGCGGAATTGCCGGCGGATTTGCCCGTGACGACCATGCGCGAACACGAGTCGCGTCTCGAATTCACCTTTCCCGATCTCGACGGCAAGCCCATCTCATTGAGCGACGAGCGCTTCGCCGGCAAGGTGGTGATCGTGACGCTGGGCGGCAGTTGGTGCCCGAACTGCCACGATGAGGCCGATTTCCTCGCACCGTTCTACCGCGAGTACCGCGACCGCGGCGTGGAGGTCGTGGCCCTGATGTTCGAGCGCCATGGGGACTTCGCCAAGGCTGCCGCCGCGGCGCGCCGATTCCGCGATGATCTCGGCATCGAATATCCCATGCTCATCGCCGGTGTCTCGGACAAGGACGAAGCCAGCCGCGCGCTGCCATCATTGAGCGGCATTTTCGCGTTCCCTACGCTGCTCTTCGTGGATCGCACCGGCGTGGTGCGCAAGACGCACGTCGGCTTCGCCGGGCCGGCAACCGGTTCGCGCTACGAGACCTTCGTGGCGGACTTCCATGCAACGGTCGACGCGCTTCTCGCCGAGCCCGGCGTGAGCTGACGCGCACCGTTCCGGCGTCGCGGCTGCCTCGGCGGCTGGAACGACGCTGCCTGCCGCAACGCTGCAGCGCGCCCGGCCAGGCGAGTGTCCGGGGCCCGCGAAGGATCCTGACGTCAACCGCGCCGGCTGCGTCGACCCACCCTCGGACCCATCGCGAGTCGCACCTCGGGAGGCACGCCGTATTCGCGGCCGATGTACTCGGCATCTTGCAACCCGAGCAGCTCGCGCTGCACCACGTAGCCCCAGTAGGCCTCGGCGGCGTCCGCCACCAGGTGCCGACGATGCTCCGCGTCGCAGCCCGCGCGTCCGCGGCGGGCCGCATCGAAGGCCGCCAGCGCGTCGAGCGCCCGACGCAAGCGTCGCCCGGCGTGCGCGAGACCGGCCGCAGCTTCGGCGGCCAGCTCTGCATCGAGCGGTCCAACGAACCGTGGCATACGTCACCCCAGGCGCGTCAACGCCGTCGACTACAATGCTTCCGGATGAGCGACGCACATTCTACGCCGATCGACGCGGCCCGTCCCCGACGCCGCCTGCGCAAGCGCTGGCTGGGGATGGCTTTTCTGCTGCTGTGGGCAGCCGTCGGCACCTGGCACACGATCAAGCCCATGCCACCCGGCACGGACATGAGCACGCCCGCGGTGCGCGTGCCGCACGAGGATGTGCGCTTTCTGTATGACCTGACCTACGGCGACGGCCGGGGCGGCACGGTTTACGAACAGCAGATCTTCGACGAGGTCATGCGCATCATCGACGACGCCCGCTCGTTCGTACTCGTGGATTTCTTCTTGCTCAACGATTCGATGGGTGCGGCCGACACCGCGCCTCGATTCTTGAGCCGGGAGCTGGCGGACCGCCTGCTGGCCCGCAAGGCGAGCGGGCCGGACGTCGAGATCCTGGTCATCACCGACCCGATCAATGACGTATACGGCGGCAACCCCTCACCGCTGCTGGCGGAATTGCGCGCGGCCGGCATCCAGGTCGCGGTCACCGACCTCGGACGGTTGCGCGATCCGAATCCGGCCTGGTCGGCCCTTTGGCGCCTGTTCGTGCAATGGTGGAGCGGGGCCGACGATGGCGCAACGCCGGTGGGCGCGACCCGGGGCGGCTGGCTGCCGAACCCGTTTGCGCCGCAGGGTCCGGACATCAGCCTGCGCAGCTGGCTCGCATTGCTCAACTTCAAGGCCAATCATCGCAAGGTGGTCGTGGCCGACACCGCCGACGGCGAGCTGGTTGGCCTGGTGACCTCGGCCAATCCGCACGACGCCAGCAGCGGCCATTCGAACGTGGCGATCCGCTTCAGCGGCGAGTTGGCCGCCCGCGTCCTGGAAAGCGAGCTCGCCGTGGCGCGCTTTTCCGGCTGGACGGGACACATCCACGCTGCGGCAGCGCCGCCGCGCCCGGTCGGCACGGCGCTCGAGCTGTCGTTTCTCACGGAGAAGGCGATTCGCCGGCACCTGCTTGCGGCGCTCGATGCCACGCGCCACGGCGACACGGCGCGCATGGCCCTGTTCTATCTCTCCGATCGTGGCATCGTCGATGCGTTGATCGCGGCAGCCAGACGGGGAGTGGAGGTGCGCCTGATCCTGGACCCCAACAGGGATGCCTTCGGCCTGGAGAAGGATGGCGTGCCCAACCGCCCGGTGGCCAATGAGCTGGTCACCGCGAGCGAGGGTCGCATCGCAGTGCGCTGGTATCGCACACGCGGCGAGCAGTTCCACACCAAGATGGCGCTGATCGTGGGCCGCGAGCAAGTGATCGCGACCCTCGGCTCGGCCAACTTCACGCGCCGCAACCTGGCCAACTACAACCTCGAAGCCAACATCGCGGTGCGCGCGGCCAGCGACGCGCCGCTCGCGCGCGAGATGCTCGATTACTTCGACCGCTTATGGGAGAACCGCGGCGAGCCCGGCGTCGAATACACCGTACCCTTCGCTGCCTGGCGCGATACGAGCCCGCTGCGCTACTGGCGATACCGCCTCATGGAGGCAACTGGCCTGAGTACTTTCTGAAACGGCAAGGGCCCGCCGCAGGCCGGCGCCGCCTGCCGGGACACCAGCTGGGCAGCCTATCCCAGCCGCATCCGGCCGGCCGGGGTCTCCTCGGGCTCATCCGACGGGATGTGCCCCAGCTCCGCCAGCCCGACCCGCACGGCTTCGATCAGCCGCTCGGGCGTGAATGGCTTGTCCAGCCAGCCGAGCGGATGTGCGGGTTCAGCCTGTTTGCGGATCTGCGCATCGGCATGCGCACTGGTGAAGATGCAGCGAATGCCGAACTGCCGATAGATGTCGATGGCGGCCTGGACACCGTCACGACGGCTCGCCAGCCGGATGTCCATCAGAATCAAATCCGGCCGCTCGCGCTCCGCCAGGTACTGGGCATTGGCGGCCGTACTTGCCAGGCCGGCGCATAAGTAGCCCGCGCTTTGCAGCTGGGCCTCGCAGTCGACGGCGACGAAGTACTGATCCTCGACGATGAGTATGCGGGGGATGTGCGCTTCCATAACCGCGATGCGGCTCCGCAAGCTAGCAGGAGCCGCGACCGGGTAACGAGCGACCAGAGCGGAAGTTCCGCGACTGCGCGCAAAAACCCACCACCGCGCGTACCGCTAATGCCAAAGCCGAAGCCGAGATCCGCCAGGCACCTCGTCCCGGGCGCTGCCGCGGCGACGTTCAGAAGGGTGTCGATCCGGTTTCTGCGCTTACCGCCGGGGGAGACGCGCGTTGCAGATCGCGCCCGATGATCCGCGCGGTGCGCTCGGCAAGCGCCAAGGCGGCCTCCTGCGCTGCCTCCTCGAAGGCCGCCGCCACAGCGCTCATGCGGTTGGCCTGCGCCACGCGGTCCGCAGCGACCCGCACTGTGCCGATCAGGCGACGGTCGGCGATGCGCACGATCCGGGCAAGGAACGCAACCTGCACGCCGGGTGCGTTCGAGTCGTCGTACTGCGCCTGGAAATCCCGCACCTCGATGTCGAGCATGTAATGAGCGGCGATCCGCGCCTGCTCGGCGGTCACGCTGCGGAACAGCGCCCGATCCTGCAGGGTCGCGACGACCAGCGCCTGCACGATCTCGGCCGTGGTTCCGCCCCAACGCGCGTCGCGGAAGTAATCGAGGCGCCGCTCGCGCAGCACTGCGATGCGCTGAGTATCCAGCCCCGGCGCAACATGCGGCACACCGACCACGAGGTCCACCGTGCGCGTCGGGGAGCCGGACGATGCCTCGACCGGCTCCGCGGGCAACAGCACGTAGGTGGCGGGCACCGGGATGTCGCTGCGGAACAGCCCACCGCCGCAGCCGGCGCACAAGAGCGCGGCACCCAGGGCGGCGGCAAGTAACGACTTCGGCATATTTGGCCTCATACCAATTTTCCGCAGCACACGCCCCGCCCGAAGGCGCCATACCGAAAGGGACGCGGGACCGTGCCCGCAGCGCCGCAGCAGGCCGGGCCGGCCGGGACGCCGATGACCTGATTCATGCTAGGGCGCGATCTCCACGCCGGCACGCGGCGGCTCGTAAAGGATCTGCGAGGGATTTTCTTTCAAGCTGCGTGACAGCTCGCGAAATTCGCGGGCGGCCGCCCGTGTCTCCCTGACCAGGCGCTCCATTTCGAACAGGCCCGTTTCACCGAAATGCCCGAGCTGCACTTCGCTGCGCTCGGCCAAACGCTCGATCCGGCCGGCGGCGGCCGCGAGGCTGTCGGCGCCCTGCGCCAGATGCGCCAGCGTGGCGCTCAGCTGAGGCTGCGCATCGGTCGCGATGCTGCGCACGCTGGCCGCCGCCCCCTCGATCTCCCCCACCGTGGCACGCACTTCCTCGATGAGCAGGGCGATGGCGCGCGTCGTCTCGGGCAGCGCGGCGGTGGCGCGCTGCAGACTGCCGATGCTGTCCGTGATGCTGGCGACGTTGCGCTCGGAAACCAGTTCCCCGAGGCGCTCGAGAACCGTGCTTGCACGACCTACCAGCTCGGGCAGGCTGGCGAGCAGCACGTCAAAATCCGAGACCGCCGACTCGATCACTGGATAGCGCTCGCCCCGTGGCAACGGCTCGCCGGAAGGCACGCCGACCGACTCGCGCAAATTGACGTACAGCAGCCCGGTGACGCCCTGCAGATGCAGGCTGGCGCGGGTGGCCGAGGAGATGGGTGTGGACTCGTCGATCTCCGCGATCACCTTGACGCGCCCCGGATTCTCGCGATCGATGACGAGCTGCCTGACGCGTCCGACATCCACGCCGAGATAGCGCACCGGACTGCCACGGTCCAGCCCGCTCACGCTGCCGGTGAAATAGATCTCGTAAAGCCCATAGTCGCGCCCGTCGCGCGCTCCGCTGTACCACAGCACGAAGCCCACCGCCATCGCCACCACGACGATGATGAACGCGCCGACCGCAACGTAATTGGCGTCTTTCTCCATGGGATATCCGGCGTCGCCCTCGACATCAACCCCGGGCCGCCCGGGCACGAGGCCCGTGGAAGTATTCGCGGATCCAGGGGTGCCCGTGCTCCATGATGCCATGGAGCGTATCGACCACTATCTTTCTGTCAACCAGCACAGCCACCCGGTCGCACGTGGCGAGAATCGTATCCAGGTCATGCGTGATCATCACGACGGTGAGCTTGAGTCCGCGCTGCAGGTAGGAGATCAGCTCATCGAATTCCGCCGCGGAGATCGGATCCAGGCCGGCGGTCGGCTCGTCGAGGAACAGCAGTGCCGGATCGAGCGCCAGCGCCCGCGCCAGGGCCGCGCGCTTGACCATGCCGCCGGACAGCTGCGAGGGCAGCTTGGCGCCCGCATCGAGCGGCAGCCCTACCATGCGCAAGCGCAGCTCGGTGAGCGCCTCGAGCGCGGTCGGCGACATCTCGAAATACTCGCGGATCGGCAGCTGGATGTTTTCCGCCACCGTCAACGCGGTGAACAGCGCCCCATGCTGGAACGTCACGCCGTAACGGCGTTTGACGGCCAGCAACTCGGCATCCGACATGCGGGTGACGTCCTTGCCTTCCAGCATCACGCAGCCTTCGTTCGGCCGATGCAGTCCCAGCATGGTGCGTAACAGCACCGACTTGCCGCTGCCCGATCCGCCCACGATGCCGAGCACCTCGCCGGGAAACACATCGAGATCCACGCCGTCGTGCACCACCTGGCGACCGAAGCGGTTCACCACCCCGCGCACCGAAATCACAGGTTGCGGCATCAGAAGTCGAGCTCCACGAACACGATGGCGAACACGGCATCGGCAAGGATCACCAGGAAGATCGACTGCACGACCGCCACGGTGGTGAGTCGTCCGAGCTCGCGGGAGGAATCCCGAACTTGCATGCCGCGGTAGGTGCCCACCAGCGCGATGAGGATCGCGAACACCGGCGCCTTGATGAGTCCGGCCCAGAACGTGGTCGGCGCCAGCGCATCCTGCACCCGGTCGATGTATTGTGACAGCGACAAATCCAGTTGCAGCGACAGCAGCAGCGCTCCGCCGACGAGCCCGGTGGCATCGGCGATGATCGTGAGCAGCGGCAGGGCAATCACCAGGCCGATGAGGCGCGGCAACACCAACACCTCGAAGTAGTCCACGCCCATGGACGCGAGCGCGTCCACCTCGTCGTTCAGGCGCATCACACCGATCTCCGCGGCGAACGCGCTGCCGGAACGGCCAGCGACGATGATGGCCGTCAGCAGGACGCCCATCTCGCGCAGCACCGCGATGGCGACCAGATCGACAGTGAAGATCTCCGCGCCGAAGGTGCGCAGCTGCTGTGCGCCGAGATAGGCCACGATGACGCTGATGAGAAAC
>QGUO01000444.1 GCA_003242495.1 Pseudomonadota bacterium
GTCCGACGGCGGCAGGCGCGTCGACGTCGAAGCGCTCGAGGAGCGCATCGCCGACGCGATACGCACCTGGGAGGACCGGCTGCGCGAAGCCCTGATCGCAGCGCACGGCGAGATGGAGGGACGTGCGCTCGCCGAGCGCTACGCGGGCGCCTTCCCGGCCGCGTACCAGGCAGACGTTGCGGTGAACGTTGCGCTCGAGGACATCGAGCATTTCGAAGAGGTCTTCAGCGGCGCAGCGCCCGTCGCATTGCGCATGAGGGCCGGCGCGGCGCCGGCCACGGTGCACCTGCGGCTGTTCCGCGCCGACGCGCCGATCACGCTCTCGCAGACCCTGCCGATCATCGAGAACATGGGTTTCATCGTGCTCAGTGAGCGCCCCTACCGCATCGAGGTCGGGGGCAGCACGCTGTGGTTGCAGGACTTCTCGCTCCAGCGCAGCGACGGTGCACCCGTGGATCCTGCCGAGATCGGCGCGCGCTTCACCGAAGCCTTCGCCGCCATCTGGCTCGAGCACGCGGAGGACGACGGCTTCAACCGCCTGGTCGCGACGGCCTCGCTCACCTGGCGACAAGCCATGGTGCTGCGCGCCTACTGCCGGTTCATCCTGCAGGCCGGTATCGCCTTCGACCAGGCCTACATGGAACATGTGCTGGCGACCAACGGACCGATCACGACGCTCTTGTGGCGTCTGTTCGAGGCGCAGTTCGACCCCGCGCTGACTCCCCCGCAACGCAAGACGGAGCTTGCGAGGGTGCAGAAGGACCTCGCGCGCCGGCTCGATGCAGTCAAGAGCCTGGATGAGGACCGGGTGCTGCGCCGCTTCGCCGACGCGATCGGCGCCACGCTGCGCACCAACTACTACCAGAAGGACGCCGCGGGCGTGCCGAAGGCATACCTGTCCCTCAAGCTCGATTCGCGCAGCCTCGCCGATCTGCCGCAGCCGCGGCCGGCATTCGAGATCTTCGTGTACTCGCCGCGCGTCGAGGGCGTGCATCTGCGCATGGGCGCCGTGGCCCGCGGCGGGCTGCGCTGGTCGGATCGCCACGCCGACTTCCGCACCGAGGTGCTCGGCTTGCTGAAGGCGCAGAACGTGAAGAACACGCTCATCGTGCCGGTCGGCGCGAAGGGCGGGTTCGTGACGAAGCGCATGCCGGCCAACGCCAGCCGTGAGGAGAGCCAGCGCGAAGTCGTGGAGTGCTACAGCACTTTCATCCGCGGCCTGCTCGATGTCACCGACAACATCGTCGAGGGACGCGTGGTGCCGCCGCAGGACGTCGTGCGCCGCGACCACGACGATCCGTACCTGGTGGTCGCCGCCGACAAGGGCACGGCGACGTTCTCCGACATCGCCAACGACATCGCCGCCGAGTACGATTTCTGGCTCGGCGATGCCTTCGCTTCGGGCGGCTCGGTCGGCTACGACCACAAGAAGATGGGCATCACGGCGCGCGGCGCATGGGAATGCGTCAAGCGCCACTTCCGCGAAATCGGCATCGATACCCAGGCGCAGGAGTTCACCGCGGTCGGCATCGGCGACATGTCGGGCGATGTGTTCGGCAACGGCATGCTGCGCTCCCAGCACATCAAGCTGGTCGCGGCCTTCAATCACCAGCACATCTTCATCGACCCTGACCCGGACCCGGCCGCCAGCTACGCCGAGCGCGCGCGCCTGTTCGGCCTGCCGCGCTCCACCTGGGAGGACTACGATCCCAAGCTGATCTCCAAGGGCGGCGGCGTGTTCTCCCGCAGCGCCAAATCCATCCATCTCTCGCCGGAAGCGCAGACCGTGCTCGGACTGCACAGCGAGACGGTCACCCCGCCGGAGCTCATCCGTGCCATCCTGTGTGCGCCGGTGGACCTCCTGTGGAACGGCGGGATCGGCACCTATGTGAAGGCCAGCGACGAGACCCACGCCGAGGTCGGCGACCGCGCCAACGACGCCGTGCGCGTGAACGGCCGCGATCTGCGCTGCCGGATCGTCGGCGAAGGCGGCAACCTCGGCTTCTCGCAGCGCGGACGCATCGAGTACGCGCTCAACGGCGGGCGGATCAACACCGACTTCATCGACAACTCGGGTGGCGTCGACTGCTCCGATCACGAGGTCAACATCAAGATCCTGCTGGCGGCTGCCCGCGAGCACGGTGACCTCACCCTTGCGCGGCGCAACCGCATGCTCGCGGACATGACCGAGGAAGTCGCGGCGCTGGTGCTGCGTGACAACTACCTGCAGAGTCAGGCGCTCTCGATGATGGAAGCGCGCTCGGCGGCCGACCTGCTCGAGCATGCCCACACCATCCGCTCGCTCGAGCTCGCCGGCAAGCTCGATCGCGCTCTCGAGTTCCTGCCCTCGGTCGAAGAGATCGCCGAGCGGCGCAAGGCAGGCCGGGGCTTGACGCGCCCGGAGCTCGCCGTGCTGCTCGCCTATTCGAAGATGAGTCTCTATACGCGACTGATCGACTCGGACGTGCCCGAGGATCCTTACCTCGGCAACGAGCTGGGACGCTACTTCCCCAAGGTGCTGCAGAAGCGCTTCGAGCAGCACATGGCGCGCCATCCCTTGCGCCGTGAGATCATCGCGACGGCGACCACCAACAGCATGATCAATCGCATGGGTCCGACCTTCGCGCGACGCGCGCAGGAGGACACCGGCGTCGACGCCGCCTCGGTGGTGCGCGCCTACGCCATCGCCCGCGAGAGCTACGACATCCGCAAGACCTGGAGCGAGATCGAGGCGCTCGACAATCGCATCGCGGCCGCCATGCAGTACGAGCTGATGATCGAGACTGCACAGCTGCTGCGCTTCTGCACCTACTGGCTGCTCACGCGACAGCCCGATCGACTGGTGATCGAGCAACAGGTGAAGCGCTTCAAGGACGGGTTCACGCAATTGGCCGCAGCGCTGCCGCGCGTGCTGTCGGGCCTGGACCTGGCCGCGTTCCAGGAGCGTCGCGCGCGCTATCTGCAGGCCGGCGTGCCGCAGCGCCTGAGCGAGTTCATGGCGAGCGCCCTCGCCCTGCGCTCCGCACCGGACATCGTGGAGATCGCCGCTCAGCGGCGCATCGCCATCGAGACGGCGGCGGCGGAGTATTTCGCGCTGAGCAGCGCCCTGTCGCTCGACTGGATTCGCGATCAGATCGAGGCGTTGAACGTCGAAGGTCACTGGCAGGCCGTCGCCCGCGGCACGCTGCGCGACAATATCTACGCTCTGCAGCGCCAGCTCTGCTTGCAGGTGCTCGGCGAGCCCAAATCGCGTGGGGCTGCCCGCGGCGTGGAAGGCTGGCTCGCGCGCCGCCGCGACGCTGTGGAAT
>QGUO01000041.1 GCA_003242495.1 Pseudomonadota bacterium
GTCGATGAGATTCGCGAGGAGCTGCAGGAGCGCCTCGCGGAGCTCAAGCGCGCCGGCAAGCTGCTCGAGGCCCAGCGCCTCGAGCAACGCACGCGCTTCGACATCGAGATGATCCGCGAGGTGGGCTATTGCGCCGGCATCGAGAACTACTCGCGGTTTCTCTCCGGCCGCGCGCCGGGGGAGCCGCCGCCGTGTCTGTTCGATTACCTGCCCAGCGATGCGCTGCTCGTCGTCGATGAGAGCCACCAGACCATCCCGCAGCTCGGGGCCATGTACCGGGGCGACCGCTCGCGCAAGGAGACCCTGGTCGAATACGGTTTCCGGCTGCCTTCGGCGCTCGACAACCGCCCGTTGCGCTTCGATGAATGGGAGAAGCTGGCGCCGCAGACCATCTTCGTCTCGGCCACGCCCGGGCGCTACGAGCTCGAGCGTTCCGGGCAGGTGGTCGAGCAGCTGGTGCGCCCCACGGGCCTGGTCGATCCCGAGGTCGAGGTCCGCCCGGTGCGCACCCAGGTCGATGACGTGCTCTCGGAGATCAAGGCCTGCGTGGAACGCGATGAGCGCGTGCTCATCACCACGCTCACCAAGCGCATGGCGGAGGATCTCACCGAGTATCTCGAGGAGCACAAGGTCAAGGTGCGCTACCTGCACTCGGACATCGACACGGTCGAGCGCATGGAGATCATCCGCGACCTGCGTCTCGGCAAGTTCGACGTGCTGGTGGGCATCAACCTGCTGCGCGAGGGCCTGGACATGCCCGAGGTGTCGCTGGTCGCCATCCTGGATGCGGACAAGGAAGGGTTCCTGCGCTCGGAGACTTCGCTCATCCAGACCATCGGCCGTGCGGCCCGCAATCTGCACGGTCGCGCGATCCTGTACGCCGACCAGGTCACCGGCTCGATCCAGCGGGCGCTCGAGGAGTCCGCGCGTCGGCGCAAGCGCCAGCTGGAGTTCAACGAGCGGCACGGCATCACCCCGCGCGGCATCGCCAAGGCCGTGGTGGACGTGATGGAGGGCGCCTATGGCGAGAGCAACCGCGGGGTGCTCAAGGTGGCCGAGCCCAAGGCCGCCGCCTACGAGACCTTGACCCCGGACCAGGCGCTCAAGCGCATCAAGAAGCTCGAGCAGGAGATGATGAAGCACGCCCGCAACCTGGAGTTCGAGCAGGCGGCGCGGCTGCGCGACGAGATCCAGCGCCTGCGCAAGGCCGGGCTGGGCCTCGAGCAGGCGTAGGGCCGTCAGACCCCCGCCCTCGGTCGCATCGACGACGCCCTCGACGCCACGCCCGCTGCTCGCAGCGCCTGCGACCATGCCGCTCTCAAGCTTCAGTTGACGGAGCGTGTCGGCCGGAGGGGAGGGGCGCACCTTCCCGGGCGGGGATGCGGATCTCCCGGCTGTCATGGCCGCAGACGTGATCCGCAGCGCAAACGCCGCCAGCGCGTGTGTCGTCGCATCGACCGTCGGGGCTGCGCGCGCTGTTGCACGGGAACCACGAGTTCGCGGTGCATGGCTTGCCTCTCCGCGCGCTCGCCGCTATCCTCTTCCGCCCCTTGACCCAGTGCGCGCGTAGCTCAGCGGTAGAGCATCACCTTGACATGGTGGGGGTCACAGGTTCGATCCCTGTCGCGCGCACCAACTTTCTTTCTTGTTTCATGCCTGTCATCACCCTGCCGGACGGCAGCCAGCGCAGCTACAGCGAGCCCGTAACGGTCGAGAAAGTCGCGGCCGACATCGGCCCGGGGCTGGCCAGGGCCGCACTCGCCGGCAAGGTCGACGACCGCCTGGTCGACACCTCGTACGTGATCGATCGCGATGCGTCGCTCGCCATCGTCACCGACAAGGATCCGCAGGGGCTGGAGATCATCCGCCATTCCACGGCGCACCTGTTGGCGCACGCGGTCAAGCAGCTGTATCCGGATGCCCAGGTCACCATCGGTCCGGTGATCGAGGACGGCTTCTACTACGATTTCTCGTACTCCCGGCCGTTCACCCCCGAGGATCTCGAGAAGATCGAAGCGCGCATGCGCGAGCTCGCCAAGGCCGACCACAAGGTGCATCGCCGGGAGATGCCGCGCGAGGAGGCGGTCGAGTTCTTCAAGAACCAGGGCGAGCACTACAAGGCGGAGATCATCGCCAGCATCCCGGACGGGGAGACCATCAGTCTCTACGGCCAGGACGACTGGGTGGATCTGTGCCGCGGGCCGCACGTGCCGAGCACGGGCAAGCTGCGCGCCTTCAAGCTGATGAAGATCGCCGGCGCCTATTGGCGCGGCGACTCGCGCAACGAGATGCTCCAGCGCATCTACGGCACGGCCTGGCCGGACGAGAAGAGCCTCAAGGCCTATCTCACCCGGCTCGAGGAGGCCGAGAAGCGTGATCATCGGCGCATCGGCCGGGAGCAGGACCTGTTCCATTTCCAGGAGGAGGCGCCCGGCGCGGTCTTCTGGCATCCCAAGGGCTGGACACTGTTCCAGACGCTGATCGCCTACATGCGTGAGAAGCAGCGGGCCGCCGGGTACCAGGAAGTCAATGCGCCCGAGATCATGGACGCGGAGCTTTGGCAGCTCTCGGGGCACCTGGAGAAGTTCGGGGAGAACATGTTTCTCACCCAGACGCCGGACGAGCGCACCTATGCCATCAAGCCGATGAACTGCCCCGGGCACATCGAGATCTTCAAGCAGGGCCTGCGCAGTTATCGCGATCTGCCGCTGCGTTACTGCGAGTTCGGCAAGGTGCACCGCTACGAGCCCTCGGGCGCCCTGCACGGCCTGATGCGCGTGCGGGCGTTCACCCAGGACGACGCGCACGTCTTCATCACCGAGGACCAGATCACCGAGGAGACGGTGCGGGGCATCGAGCTGTTGATGTCCATCTACCGCGATTTCGGCTTCGACGACGTGCTGGTGAAGTTCTCCGACCGACCGGAGAAGCGCGTCGGCAGCGACGAGATCTGGGATCGCGCCGAGGCGGCGCTCGAGGAGGCTGCCCGCGCGGCCGGCATCGAGTACATCGTCAATCGAGGGGAGGGCGCGTTCTACGGCCCGAAGCTCGAGTTCGTGCTCAAGGACGCCATCGGCCGGGAGTGGCAGTGCGGGACCTGGCAGGTCGACCTGAACCTGCCGGGACGGCTGGGCGCGCACTACATCGATGCGCAGAGCGAGAAACGCACGCCGGTCATGCTGCACCGGGCCATTTTCGGATCGCTGGAGCGCTTCATCGGCATTCTCATCGAGCATCATGCCGGACGGTTGCCGACCTGGCTCGCGCCGGTGCAGGCCGTGGTGCTGAACATCACGGACAAGCAGGCCGACTATGTCCGGCAGGTCACCCAAACCCTGCAAAATCAGGGGCTTCGGGTTAGTTCAGACTTGCGCAACGAAAAGGTCGGATTTAAGATCCGCGAGCACACGCTGCAACGCGTCCCCTACTTGTTGGTAGCCGGCGACCGCGAGGCAGGTTCAAATTCTCTGGCCGTGCGCACGCGCGATGGCAAGGATCTCGGAGCGATTCCGGTGGAAACGGTCGCTGCGAAGCTTGCCGAGGAAGTCGCGAGCCGCGGCCGGACTCGTATGGAGGTATGACGTATCGCCGCTCCTATGACGAAGCGCATTCGGCGCAATGAAGAGATCACTGCGCCGAGAGTCCGCGTGATCGACGCTGAGGGACGTCAAATCGGCGTCGTCAGCAGGGCTGAAGCGCTAGAGATGGCCGATGCGGCCCAGCTCGATCTGGTCGAGGTCTCGCCCACGGCAGACCCACCGGTTTGCCGAATCATGGATTTCGGCAAGTACCTGTTCGAGCAGAACAAGAAGGCGCATGCGGCGAAGCGCAAGCAGAAGCAGATTCAGATCAAGGAAGTGAAATTCCGCCCAGGGACCGAGGAGGGCGACTATCAGGTGAAGTTACGCAACCTGATTCGCTTTCTGGAAGAAGGCGACAAGGCCAAGGTGGTCATGCGTTTCCGCGGTCGCGAAATGGCTCACCAGGAAGTCGGGCGCGAGCTCTTGCAGCGGGTTCAGCAAGATCTGTCGGGCATTGCCACGGTCGAGCAGAACCCGTCGATGGAAGGGCGCCAGATGGTGATGATGTTCGCGCCGAAGAAGAAGTGAGCGGCTGTGCGCCCGGCATTGGCCGGCGACAGTCGTCCCGCCTCGAGGTCGGTTGAAGAACCCTCTTCAACCTACTGAAAAGGCTACATAATTGGAGTCAAGTTCCATGCCCAAGTTGAAGACCAACCGGGGGGCGGCGAAGCGTTTTCGTCCGACCGCCAACGGGTTCAAGCGAGCCCAGTCCCACCGTCGTCACATCCTGACCAAGAAGCCGGGCAAGCGTAAGCGCCAGCTTCGGGCCCCGAGCATGGTGGCCGAGCAGGATCTGGTGCGGCTCGAGCAGCTGCTGCCGCACGCCAAGTGAGGAGGTGAGACATGGCACGCGTCAAAAGGGGTGTCATTACCGGCGCCCGTCACAAGAAGGTTCTGAAGCAGGCCAAGGGCTACTACAACGCCCGCCGCAAGTCCTACCGGGTCGCCAAGCAGGCCGTCATCAAGGCCGGCCAGTATGCCTATCGCGACCGCAAGGCCCACAAGCGCGAAATGCGCGCGCTGTGGATTACCCGCATCAACGCGGCGGCGCGGGTCCACGGCCTGTCGTACAGCAAGCTGATCGCAGGCCTGAATGCAGCCGGCCTGGTCATTGATCGCAAGGTGCTCGCGGACATCGCGTTGCACGATGCGGCCGCGTTCGGCGTGATCGCCGAGAAGGCGCGCGAAAGCCTGCAGGCCAAGGCGGCTGCAGCCACGGCGGCCTGAGTCGCGCCGGGAAGCCGGTCCGCAGCCGGCTTCCCGGCACTCGTGATGGGGCGACCCATCTGGTCGCGGGGAGATGGGGCCGTCCCCAGGTCCTCGCATGCGCAGCGCAGGCAGGCATCCAGGAAGGCGGCCGCGCAGAACAGCATTGAATGCCTGCCGGTGCGGGCATGACGAATCGATCCCATCTGCCCATGTCCGAAGCTGAACACCTGGATTCGCTGGTCGAAGGCGCGCGCCGGGAGATTGCCGCCTGTACGCAGGTGCAGGCGCTCGAGCAGATCCGCGTGCGGCTGTTCGGCCGCAAGGGCGAAATCACCGCGCTGTTGAAGTCCCTGGGCGGCATGGATCCCGAGGCGCGCCGCGCCGCGGGGGCGCGCATCAACCAAGCCAAGGACGAGCTCGCCACGGCGCTCGACGAGCGTCGCGCGGCGCTCGAGGCCGAGGCGCTCGCGGCGCAGCTCGCGAGCGAGGCCGTGGACGTCACGCTGCCCGGTCGCGGACAGCGCCCCGGCGGGCTGCATCCGGTCACACGCGTGCGCCGGCGCATCGAGCAGATCTTCCGTAATGCCGGCTTCACCATCGCCGACGGTCCGGAGATCGAGGACGACTGGCACAACTTCGAGGCGCTCAACATCCCCGCCGATCATCCGGCGCGGGCCATGCACGACACCTTCTATTTCGGCGATGGCAGGCTGCTGCGCACGCATACCTCGCCGGTGCAGGTGCGCGCCATGCGCGCCCAGAAGCCGCCGCTGCGGCTGATCGCGCCCGGTCGGGTGTACCGCTGCGACTCGGACGTCACGCACACGCCCATGTTCCACCAGGTCGAGGGCCTGGTGGTCGACGAGGGCATCTCGTTCGCGAACCTGAAAGCCGTGCTGCACGGGTTCGTGCGCGCCTTGTTCGAGAAGGACGTGCAGATGCGTCTGCGCCCCTCGTATTTCCCGTTCACCGAGCCGTCGGCGGAGGTGGACATTTCCTGCGTGGTCTGCGGCGGGACGGGTTGCCGGGTGTGCAAGCACAGCGGCTGGCTGGAAGTGGCCGGCTGCGGCGTGGTGCATCCCAACGTGCTGCGTGCGGTGGACATCGACCCGGAGCGCTACACCGGGTATGCGTTCGGCATGGGCATCGATCGACTGGCCATGCTGCGCTACAACGTCAACGACATTCGCCTGTATTTCGAGAACGACCTGCGCTTCCTGCGTCAGTTTGCGTGAGGTCGCCGGAATCGGCATGAGTTCGCTGTGAGTACGGCATGAGAGTAAGCCTCGAGTGGTTGCGCGAGTGGGTCGACCCGGGACAGGACGTGCCGGGCCTGGCCAATGCGCTCACGATGGCGGGTTTGGAAATCGAGGCGATCGAGCGCGCGGCCCCCGAGATGTCGGGCATCGTGGTCGGCAAGGTCGAATCGGTCGAGAAGCACCCCGACGCCGACAAGCTGCGCGTGTGCACGGTCGCCGCGGGCGCCGAGACGCTGCAGATCGTGTGCGGAGCGTCCAATGTGCGCGCGGGCATGCTGGCGCCGCTGGCGCGCGTGGGCGCGCGCCTGCCGGACGGTACGGTCATCAAGAAGGCCAAGCTGCGCGGCGTGGAGTCCTTCGGCATGCTGTGCTCGGCGCGCGAGCTCGGCCTGAGCGAGGATGGCTCGGGACTGCTCGAGCTGCCGGACGATCTGCCCGTGGGCGAGGACCTGGTGGCGGCGCTCGCGCTCGATGACACCGTGTTCGACATCGCGCTCACGCCCAATCGCGGCGATTGCATGAGCGTGCTGGGCGTGGCGCGGGAAGTGGCGGCGGCGCGCCGTCAGTCGCTCAACGGACCGTCGATCGCGCAGGTGGCGGCGACCATCGAGGACACATTCCCCATTCGGCTCGAGAACAGCGGCTGCCCGAAGTTCGTCGGACGGGTGATCCGCGGGCTGCGCGCGGGCGCGCAATCGCCCTTGTGGATGCGCGAGCGCCTGCGGCGCGCCGGCCTGCGGCCGGTGAGCGCCGTGGTGGACGTGACCAACTACGTCATGCTCGAGCTCGGTCAGCCCATGCATGCCTACGATCTGCAGTCGCTCACCGGGTCGATCGTGGTGCGTGCGGCGCAGGCCGGCGAGACGCTCGAGCTGCTCGACGGACGCACCGTCGAGCTGAGCCCGGACGTGATGGTGATCGCCGACGAGCGCGCACCGCTCGGGCTGGCCGGCATCATGGGCGGCGAGGCCTCGGGCATCAGCGATGCGACCACCGACGTGTTCCTGGAAGTGGCGTATTTCGAGCCTGCGGCCATCGCCGGGCGCGCCCGACGCTATGGACTGCTCACCGATGCCGCGCAGCGCTTCGAGCGCGGCGTCGACCCACAACTGCAGGAGCGCGCCATCGAGCGCGCCACCCGACTGCTGCTCGATTGTGCGGGCGGCTCGCCGGGCCCGGTCACGGTGGCGCGCACCGGCGCCGGCGTCACGCAGACGCCTTCGATCCGGCTCAGGCACGAGCGCGTCCAGCGCGTGCTCGGCACGACCATTGCGCCCGACGTCGTGGTCGATTGCCTGCGTCGCCTGGGCATGACCGTGGAGTCGTCCGGGGCGCCGCCGGCCCTGAACTGGCAGGTCCAGGCGCCGTCCTGGCGCTTCGATGTGCGCATCGAGGAGGATCTGATCGAGGAGGTCGCCCGGCTGTACGGTTTCGATCGCATCCCCGAGGTCGATGCGGTGGGTGCCCAGATCCTGGTCGAGTGCACCGAGGCGCGGGTGCGCACCGAGCGGGCGGCCGACCTCCTGGTCGATCGTGGCTACCAGGAGGCGATCACGTATTCGTTCACCGATGCCGCCTCGCAGGCCGTCCTGCACCCGGACGAGCCGGCGCTCGCGCTCGCCAATCCGATTTCCGCCGAGCTCGGCGTGATGCGCGTGTCGTTGTGGCCGGGGCTGGTGCACGCGCTGCGCGAGAATCAACGCCGGCAGCAGACGCGCGTGCGCCTGTTCGAGTGCGGCCGGCGCTTCGATGCCACGGGCAAGGAGACCGAAGTGATTGCCGGCATCGCCTGCGGCCCAGTGAGCGCCGAGCAATGGGACGCGCCGGCGCGTGCCGCGGATTTTTTCGACATCAAGGCCGACGTCGAAGCCCTGCTGACGCTCACCGGCGAGCCGGACGCCTTCCGGTTCGTCGCCGAACGGCATCCGGCGCTGCATCCGGGGCAGAGTGCACGCATTTATCGTGGGGAGCAGGCGGTGGGATGGCTCGGTGCCATGCACCCGGAACGTGCGCGACGTCTGGATTTGACATATCCGGTCTTCCTGTTCGAACTGGAGACGATGATCGGACTCGCCGCGCGGATTCCGAAGTATGCTGAGATCTCGAGATTCCCGGCCATCCGCCGCGATATCGCGGTGATCGTGGCGGATGAGGTCCCGGCCGAGGCGCTGCGCGACGTGGTGCGTGAAAGCGGCGGCGCGCTGTTGACAGAGGTGGCGGTGCTCAGTGTCTATCGCGGGCAACAGATCGATAAAGGCAAGAAAAGCATAGCCTTAGGTTTGCATTTGCAGGATACTTCCCGCACCCTGACCGACCAGGAAGCCGACGCCATCGTGGCGCGTGTCGTGGAGGCACTTTCCCGGCAGCTCGGCGCCTCGATCAGAGACAAATAACCATGGCCTTGACCAAAGCTGATATTGCAGAAGCCTTGTTCGATCAGCTCGGCCTCAACAAGCGTGAGGCCCGCGAGCTGGTCGACCTGTTCTTCGAGGAGCTGCGCGCGTCCTTGTCGAACGGCGAGCAGGTCAAGCTCTCCGGATTCGGCAATTTCGATCTGCGCGACAAGAACCAGCGCCCAGGCCGCAATCCAAAGACTGGCGAGGAGATCCCGATCAGCGCCCGTCGCGTCGTGACGTTCAGGCCGGGACAGAAGTTGAAGGCTCGAGTCGAGGCGTATGCTGGAACCAGGCAATAACAGCGAACTTCCCCCGATCCCAGGCAAGCGCTACTTCACCATCGGTGAAGTGAGCGAGCTGTGCGGCGTGAAGCCGCACGTGCTGCGCTACTGGGAGCAGGAATTTCCGCAGTTGAAGCCCGTCAAGCGGCGCGGCAACCGGCGCTATTACCAGCGTCAGGACGTGCTGGTGATCCGCCAGATCCGCAGCCTCCTCTACGAGCAGGGGTTCACCATCGGCGGCGCCCGCAATCGCCTGCAGGGCGAGGAGGCCCGGGACGATCTCACCCAGGCCCAGCAGATCGTGCGCCAGGTGCGCACCGAGCTCGAGGAAATCCTGAGGATTCTGAGGCGCTGAGGATCCGCCGGCGTTCGCGCCGGCCGCCGACGGTCGTCTGTCCGTATGTCCCGAGCGGCCGCGACCTATGACTGTCCCCGCGCGAGCATCGCGCGATACTCCTCCTCGGTGATGCTGCCGCCGATGGCCTGCGCCCGGGCGAGATCTCTGGCGGGCAGGGCATCGCGCACGGCGTCGATCCGCTTCCATTGCGGGAAGGGCGCGGGCCGCGCCGGCTGCGGCACGTAAGGAGAGGCATGCAGCCGCTGATAGCGGTGCACGTAGCGGGCGCAGTTCACGAAGATCTCCATCACGCTCACGCGCACGATCCACTCCGCGCCCGGCCAGTGCTCGAGCAGCGGATCGGTGTCGCCGACCGTCGCCGTGCCATGCACCCGCAGCCGATGCGGCGTCTCGAAATCGATGAACAGCATGCCCACCTTGCCGCCGGCGCTGATGTTGCCCATCGACAGATACATGCCGTTACCGTCGTAGCTCGGAAAGGCCAGCGTCCTGTCATCGAGCACGCGCACCAGGCCGGGTGGACCGCCCTTGTACGAGCAGGTGGGAAACCCCCGGTGATCGACCGTGCTCAGGAAGAACATGTCCTGTGCTTCGATGAAACGCCCATGCTCCTCGCTGATGTGCGCGGCGACGATGGCCTCGTTGAGCCGGTCGGCGAGGCGCTCGGAGTCGGCCTGGCGCTGCATGGCCCGGTGCTGCTCGCCGTAGAGGCTGTCGAGGCGGCTCATATGTGTTCCCCTGGTTTGTCGTGAGTAGATGCCCGGTGCGCGATGGGCGCAATAGCGGTGCACCGCAGGGAACGGGTTCGGCTCTGCGCATGCGACACTGTGTCAACTTTCGGACAGCGCCTCCGTCGACCACGGACAGCCCTGTTCACCTACCGAGTGACATCCCGCAGCGCCCGCCTATAATCGGACCGCGGTCCCGCATTCCAACACCAGCCGCCGGGCGGCTGTCATGCGCGAGGGCTTCATGGTCGCCGACGAGCAATTGGCAGACTGGCGCGAACGCGCGCTGCGCGTGGAAAAGGAAGTCGCTCGCGCGGTGATCGGTCAGGCAGCGACGCTGCGGCTCATCAACGTGGCCTTGTTCGCGCGCGGGCACGTCCTGCTCGAGGGCGACGTCGGCGTCGGGAAAACCACGGTGCTGCGCGCCTTCTCGCGTGTGATCGGCGGGGATTTCGAGCGCGTCGAGGGCACCGTGGACCTGATGCCCGGCGATCTCATCTATCACACCTATGTCGACGCCGAGGGCAAGCCGCGCATCGAGCCGGGGCCGCTCCTGCGGCACGGCGAACGCCTGGCGACCTTCTTCTTCAACGAGATCAACCGCGCACGCCCCCAGGTGCAATCGCTGTTGTTGCGCGCCATGGCCGAGCGCACGGTCTCGGCCTTCAATCGGGCGTACCGCTTTCCGCACATGATCGTGTTCGCCGACCGCAATCGCGTCGAGAAGGAGGAGACCTTCGAGCTGGCCGCGGCGGCGCGCGACCGGTTCCTGTTCGAGCTCAACATGCCGACGCCCACCGATGACGCGATCCGCACGGCGCTGGTGTTCGATCCGGATTTCCACGACGTGGATGAGCTGCTCGAGCGCGTAGCCCCGGGGATCCTGTCCTGGGACGAGCTCAATCGCATCGGCAGCGCCATTCAGCGCAGCGTGCAGGCGAGCGAGACGCTGCAGCGCTATGTGCTCGACATCTGGGATGCGACGCGCAACCCGGCAGCCTTCGGGATCCGCCTCGAAGGGGTCGACATGGACAAACTGATTCTCGCGGGGGCCAGTCCCCGCGGCATGATGTGGCTCACGCGCGCGGCGCGGGTGGTGGCCTGGCTCGACGCGCGCACGCACCTGCTGCCGGGGGACATCCAGGCGGTGCTGCCCGCCGTGCTCAGCCATCGCATTTTCTTCACCCCGGTGTACGAACTACGCCGCGCCCAGCTGGTCGAAGCCTTGACCACTCAACTGATCGAGAAGGTTCCCACGCCGCGCACGACATGACCCAGATGAGCGGGCCCCAGGAGTTCCATTATCGACTCCCACGCCGCGTGCGGGGCTGGCGGCCGGGTTTCCATCCGGGCTCCGATGTCGGCGCCGGTCAGGAGTTCGTCGCGCACCAGCGCCTGTTCGATTGGCCCGATCCGCGGCGCCTGGATCTGCGCGCCAGTCTCCAGAACCTGCACGGCGACTGGCTGGTCCGGGTGCATCGTCAGCGTGCCTCGGTCACGGTGTACGCAATCGTCGATGTCTCGGCATCCATGCAATTCGGCGCGCGCGCGTCCAAGCTGCACCTCGCCGCGGACTTCGTCGAAGCGCTGGGGCGCAGCGCCGGGCAAATCGGCGATGCCCTGGGCATGCTGGCGTTCGATGCCGCCGAGCGTCACGACCTGTTCGTCCCGGCCTCCCTGAGCCGCGGCATCGGGACGGTGATGGGCGGGATGCTGCGCGACTGTGCCGGTGCGGCGGGAAGCGTGCGCGGGCTGCAGGAGACGGCGCTGCGCCTGTCGGGCCGTTCGGCGTTGGTGTTCATCGTCTCGGACTTTCATTGGTCGCTAGAAGGGCTCGGCGCAGTGCTCGATCTGCTGGCCCAGGCCTATGTGGTGCCCATCATCCTGTGGGACCGCGCCGAGATCCGCCCGCCGGATGCGAACGGCCTGCTGGCGGTGCGTGACGCCGAGTCGGGTGCGCAGCGCACGCTGTGGATGCGACCCGGACTGCGCGAACGCTGGGCGGCGGCGGTCGAGCGTCGCCGCGACGCGCTCGAGCGGATTTGCCAGGCGCGCGAGATCCGGCCGTTCTACCTCGACGGCGCGCTCGACTGCGACGCCTTGTCGCAGTACTTCCTGGAAGCGTCGGCATGACGTGGCGAGCGCGCACAGGGTGGATGCTGAGTGCCCTGGCGACGCTCGCATGGATCCCGAACGCCGCCGGCAACCAGGTGGGCGCATCGCAGGCCACGCCGGCGCACGTGGAGCAGCCGTACCCCTTCGGGTACTTCGTGGGCGACGTGGTGAGCCAACGCATCGCGCTCGATGCGCCGGTCGCCGGGTTCGTGCCGGCCGATCTGCCGGGCGGCGTACGGGTGAGCGCCTGGTTCGAGCGCCGCGCGAGCCGGATCGAGCGGCGTGATGGCCGGCGCTGGCTGGTCGTGGAGTTTCAGATCGTCAATGCCCGACCCGAGGTCGCCGAGGCGCGCCTGCCGGCTTGGGAGCTCGATTCGCGGGACGGTCGTCAGGCACTGGCCATCCCCGCCACGACCCTGCGGGTCGCGCCGCTGCTGGTCCATGATCGATTCCGCCCGCTGCAGGTCGGCGATCTGCGCCCCGACCAGGCGCCGCCCACGGTGCCGACCTCGGGCCTGCAACGGCAGCTGGTGCTGTGGTCGGTGGCCGGTGTGCTCATCCTGGGCGCCTGGCTCGCCTGGCTGCTCTGGCGCAACTGGTGGGCGGCTCAGACCCAGCCCTTCGCGCGCGCCGCGCGGGCGCTGCGCGGCCTCGACGAGGCCTCGCCGCAGGCCTGGGCGACGCTGCACCGGGCCTTCGACGCCACCGCGCACCGCGTGGTGCAGCTCGATTCGCTGGCGGTGCTGTTCGCCCGCGCACCGTATCTCGCGCCGCTGCGCCCGAACATCGAACGCTTCTTCCGGCAATCCGCCGCGCGCTTCTATGGCGCCGGCGAGCCCGACGAGACGGTGTCGGTGCAGGCCCTGTGCCGGGCACTGCGCCGCGCCGAAAAACGGCGCGAAGCATGATGGCGGCCCTGTCGATGGAGAGCTTCGAGTTCGCCCATCCCTGGCTGCTGCTGCTCGCGCCGCTCGCGGTGCTGCCGCTGCTGCGGCGACGGCGCGATGCGCTGACCTTCTCCTGGCTCGCCTGGTTGCCGCCGGATCCCTGGGGAAGGGCCGCCGGGTTCTTGTGGCGCGCGCTGGCCGTGCTCGCGATCGCCAGCATCGTGCTGGCGCTGGCCGGGCCCGGGCGTCCCGAGGTGCAGGTGCCGCGCACCGGTTACGGAGCGGAGATCCTGGTGCTCATCGACCGCAGCCGCAGCATGGACACGCGCATGTTGCCGAGCGACTGGCGAAGCATCGATCCGCTCAACCGCCTGTATCACCTGGGCCGCGGCCCGCAAAAGGCGCTCGTGGCGCGCGAGCTGCTCACGGAGTTCGTGCGCGAGCGCCCGGACGACCGCTTCGCGGTGATGTTCTTCAGCACCCGGCCGATCGAGGTCGTGCCGTTCACCGAGCGTGCCGACGTCGTGCAGGCGGGCGTCGCGGCCGGCGGCGTGGGGCGGGGTCTCTCGGACACGGCCGTGGGACGCGCGCTGATCGCCGCGGCCGAGAAGTTCAACGACCGGGCCTACAGCGGCAGTCGCATCATCCTGCTGGTCTCCGACGGCGGCGGGCATCTCGACGACCGCACGCAACGACGCATTGCCGCCGCCCTGGAGCGCAATCGCATTGCGCTCTATTGGATCTACCTGCGCTCGTACAACAGTCCGCAGCTCTCGAACCCGGAGGACGTCGGCAACGAGATGTCGCCGGAGCTGGCGCTGCACCGGTTCTTCCAGACGCTGCGCACGCCCTATCGGGTCTACGAGGCGGAGATGGAGGAGGACTTCGCCAGGGCCGTGGCGGATGTCGGGCGCCAGCAGAATTTTCCGCTCGATTACTTCGAGACCTTGCCGCGCAAGGATTACAGCCTGCACTGCATCGCGGCGGCGGCGCTGTGCTGCGCGCTGCTGCTCGCGTACCGGCTCGCGACCCTGCGGAGGTGGTCATGAGACGGCGCACCGTTCATGTGCTGTTCGCCGCCGGCGCGCTCGCCTGCGGGGGGCTCGCCCTGTACAGC